>JAABSJ010000261.1 GCA_011390515.1 Oscillatoria sp. | reverse complement strand
CACCTATTTAACTGATGAGCGGCGATGGATCCTTCAGTTCCTAGGGGCCTCCTGCCAGAAATATTATTTACTGACTTGATGAAACCTGCGGAATGTGGGTTTTATAGACTTTGACAACCGAATTCCGGATCACTCGATCGCCAAAGGCATCAGGGCATCCAAATTAAAGTCCCCAACGGGGATTAATTCCGCTTGACGACCCTGTTCCTGATGAGTCAGGACCAGGCGTAAATAATCATCAGGCTTGTAGGGTAAGCGTTCCGCCCATTCGATCGCCACCAAACCCGGTTCTGTTTCAGTCCCTTCCCAGTAACTCTCCAGATTCAGTCCTGAAACTTCGGTGGGGTCCAAGCGGTAGAGGTCCAAATGATAAAGGGGGATGCGCCCTTCCAGATATTCCACAATTAAGGTAAAGGTGGGACTAACAATAGATTCAGCGATCGCCAAACCGGACCCAATCCCTTGCACCAGGGTGGTTTTACCCGCACCTAAGTCTCCTTCGAGTAAAATTGTGGTCCCTGGAGGGCAGCGTTGTCCGAGGGTGAAGCCCAGGGATTGGGTCGCCTCTGCATCGGGCAACACTAATTTAAGAATGGATTGACTCATGGATGAAAGAATAAGCGCAAACCAGAACTGGGGAATCCGTGAATAATACCAAATCCGGTTGTCTCAAGTCGATTTTCTCTTTAGCCCGCGCCCGCTGGCTTTGTCTGTGTAGCCCCACCCTTGAGGGTGCGGGTTTTTACAGACCCTTGACCACCGAAATCCGAGAGAAAAGTCCTAAAAATTATAACAGAATAGCCGATAAAAAGAGGATTAATTGGACTCACTATTGAGCCGTTAAATAGTGAATAGTTTAGCGGTTAAATAGCGTGATTTTGGCCAGTTCAGTGCGGGGGTAAAAGATTAGTAATTTATCAATCTGAACCAGAGGAACTGTGTAAGTGAAAGGTGTGTGAGGAGACAGAAACGGTGAAAGAACGCTAGCGGGCGGGAGAGAGAATCCCGGCACTGCTTTTAATATGAACGTGAGCGTACCAGCGGAGCAACACCTGAGCCAAGAGTTGGTGATCGTGACGGACATAACCCGTTTCCCGGTCCTCTTGCATCACATTGGCGAACACCACACTGCGGCCAAGTTCAGTAACTGTGGGGCGATCGACATACACCGGATGAGAGTTGTCTTGGGAATAGCGAATCAGGGATTGAGCCGAAGGCATTTGCTGTTGCACCAGTACCGAACTAAACAGTTTTAATCCACAAGCGAAATCAATCGCTTTAATATGGTCGGCAACGGTGTAGCCATCGGTTTCTCCCGGTTGGGTCATGATATTGCAGACATAGATTTTCGGAACATTGCGCTTGGCAATTTCTTCGGCAATTTCTGGCACTAATAGATTGGGAATCACGCTGGTATAGAGACTTCCCGGGCCTAAAATAATGAAATCAGCCTCACGAATCGCCTGAATGGCTTTAGGCAGGGGGGGTGGATTAGCTGGAGTGCAGCCAATTTTGACAATTTTGCCATTCGCTTCGGTGATACTCGATTCTCCCTCAATGCGACGACCATCGGCCAATTCTGCCCAGAGATTGACATCGCATAGAGTAGAGGGGAGGACTTGACCCCGGACTGCCAGAACCTTAGAACTCGTGGCGATCGCCCGTTCCAAATCTCCACTAATATCGCTCATCGCCGTCAGAAACAGATTCCCAAAACTGTGGCCCGTCAGACCATTTCCCGCCTTAAAACGGTATTGAAACAGTTCCGTTAATAACTTTTCCTCATCAGCCAGGGCCGCTAAACAATTGCGAATATCTCCCGGTGGCAGCACCCCATTTTCCCGGCGCAGCCGTCCCGAGGACCCGCCATCATCCGCCACGGTGACGATCGCAGTAATGTTAGCACTGTAAGTCTTGAGTCCCCGGAGTAGGGTAGAAAGACCCGTGCCACCTCCAACCACCACAATTTTCGCACCCCGATTTAACTTGCGGTGATGCAGCAGGACGTCAATCAACTCATCCTCGGCACCGGGTCTTAACACTTCCGTAATCGAGCCCACAGTGCGGGTTTGGCCCCAGAGAATAAAGAAAATCCCAAACAGGAGGACAAAGGGACCGCTGATATAGCTGGGAATCACCGTCGCCAGTTGGGTCAGTGTTTTTTCAGTCAACTGAATCGCGAAAAAAATCGGGGTCAGTTTAATCCAGATTGCCAAACCCAGCAGGGTTAATAAGACCCCAACTGCACTTAAGAGCAGCCAGCGTTTGACGAATAATCCAGGGGCCAACCATTTAAACCAATGGTTAAATCGCATCCCTCGCCGGAACAGGGGCTCCGGTTTGAGAGCATGGAAAGCTTGTTTGAGTAAACCAATTGACATGATTAATTTTAGGAGAGGGGATTAAAAAAGGATAGAGGCAGGAATTTAAACCTTTTTGGTTTTGATTCTAATTGCAAAAGGTCTGTTCCGAACTCAACCGGACAATAGCCTGTCACGGATCAGATGTCATCTCCATCGGCCAAATAGGGGAATATGCTTACCAGGATATCGGGATTGTTCCGGAATGGCGAGAGAGCAGGGGCAGAAGCGCCCCATTGACGGGAGGGAGTCCGGATGAGAATCGATTAGGGCGAGGTTCACAGCGCTCAAGAATCCTCCAGGCTGATTTAAAGCTAGAGCTTTCTATCCCTGGGGAGAATGGCGACGATGGACTTCCCACCAGCCCGGTGGCTGGACTACTATACTTAACCTTTAGTGACCAGTCCGCAGAGCGTTACCGTAGTTGAGCCGATGAGTGATCCGTTGATTGAATTGAAGGGAGTGTCTAAGTCCTTTGGGCGGAATGTGATTTTAAAAGAAGTTGATTTATGCATTTACCGCAACGAGGCCCTCTCAATCATTGGACCCTCTGGGACTGGCAAATCGACAATCTTGCGGATTATTGCGGGATTGATGGAGCCTGATGCCGGGGAAGTTTATGTGGAGGGAATGCTCCGCGAGCGCTGGACGGATGATTTAGCTGATCCCATTGGGATTGGCATGGTCTTTCAGAATGCGGCCCTATTTGATTCCTTAAACGTGGATGAAAATGTCGGATTTTTCCTCTACGAACACTCCAAATTATCCCGCAAGCAGATTCGACAACTGGTCACCGAGAAGTTAGAAATGGTAGGTTTGGCAGGAATCGGCAATAAATACCCCGCCGAACTGTCTGGAGGGATGCGAAAGCGGGTGAGTTTTGCCCGGGCGATTATGGCGAATCCAGACGACCCCACCGCCAGTCCAGAAGTGTTGCTCTATGATGAGCCGACGGCGGGTTTAGATCCGATCGCCTCGACGGTGATTGAAGATTTAATCCGAGATTTACAGGCAGCCCGAGGCGGCTGTAGCACTTATGTGATGGTCACGCACCAAGATAGCACCATTCGCCGAACCTCTGATCGGATCGTGTTTTTATTTGATGGGAAAGTGCAGTGGCAAGGTGGAATTGAGGAGATTGACACCACAGATAACCCTTTAGTCCGACAATTTTTCAGTGGGAGCACAACCGGACCGATTCAACTAGCCGGTTGAGCATCAGGCGATCGCAAGGCAGCTTATGGATATCAGTAATGTGGCGGTATGGCATCCTCGAAGGAGTGGGACTGCACAGGTGGGAGCAATGATTTAGTCGGAGATTTGCAGGACATCTTAGGACAATAAGGTCTAATACCCAAGAAGATTCGCAACTCAATAATTGATATACGGTTAAACCCCAAACAATGCCGAATTTCGCACTCCCACAAACTCAAGAAAGTCGGATTTATGGTAAAATGAAATCATGGTTTACAAAGCTTTCCGCACCCAACTAAAACTCAATGACCGTCAAGCTACCTTGATGGCCAAACACGCGGGTTATGCTCGGTTCGTGTTTAATTGGGGATTACGCTTATGGATGTCAGCTTATGAAGAGGGACTAAAGCCTAACATTAACTCCATCAAAAAGGTTTTTACGAATTATGTAAAACCTCAATATCCTTGGATGTCCGAATTGTCTTCTAAAGTTTATCAATATGCCTTCATTAATCTAGGCGATGCCTTTAAGCGCTTCTTCAAAGGAATAAGCAGTTATCCTAAATTTAATAAGAAAGGTCACCATGATAGCTTTACTCTTGACAATTGCGGAAAACCATTCAAGCTATCAGGAACTCGCCATAAGCTTCCCTTTGTGGGCTGGGTTTCTACATTTGAGTCCCTACCACCCAGTCTGGTTAAGAAAGTCACAATAACGCGCCAAGCAGGCGACTGGTATATGAGCTTTTTTGTAGAAATTCCCCCAGAAATCACACCTAAATGTCGAGAGAGAATCGGGGTTGACCTAGGAATTAATACTTTGGCGACGGCTAGCGATGGGACAAAATTCTCTAATCCCAAGGCGTATAAAGCAGCCGCCAAAAAACTAGCTGGATTACAGCGTCATTTAAGTCGCAAAGTCAAAGGCTCGAAAAATCGGGCCATAAGTCTCTTAAAAGTCCAAAAGCTACATCAAAGAGTAGCAAATATTCGGCGGGACACCCTTCATAAAATAACTACTTTTTTGGCTAAAAACCACAGCCAAATAGTCATTGAAGACTTGAATGTGTCAGGTATGTTAAAAAATCATTGTTTGGCAGGTTCTATTGCTGACGCCTCATTTTATGAGTTCCGTCGGCAACTCGGTTACAAGAGATCACGTTATGGTTCAAAGTTGATTATTGCAGATAGATTTTATCCATCCAGTCAACTCGGTTCTAATTGCGGCCATCGTCAAAAAATGCCGCTAAACCAACGGACTTTTGAATGTCAGAACTGCGGTCTGGCGATAGATCGTGACTTGAATGCGAGCATAATTTTAGAAAAATCGCCGGGCTCCGACGATTACACTTGTGGACGGGGTGCTGCCGACAGTCCCGGACGAAGCAAGAAATAAACATCAATATCCGGCTATGTCTGGGTTTGTGTAAGTTTTATAGAGCAGCAGCAGCAACAACGTCAACTGATGAGCAACTATCGCAGAAGGAGAACCCATGCGTTCGTCACGAAAGCTGAGAGAAGGATCGATTGGTTTATTACTTTTGGCCGGTTTAGGACTATTTGGCGGCATTATTTTCTGGCTGCGCGGGGTCGGATTAGGCCGCGAAAGCTATACCCTGGTGGTGTCATTCCCCAACGTTGCGGGGATGCAAGTGGGGGGGGCAGTGCGCTACCGTGGTGTCGCGGTGGGCCGGATTGCCAATATTATCCCCGGAACTAATGGAGTCGATGTGGAACTGGTGGTGGCTCCAGCGAGCCTAGTGATTCCCAATGCTGTGTTGATCGAGGCCAATCAGGGAGGATTAATTGGAGAAACCTGGGTGGATATCAACCCCCTACAGGCTTTACCCCCTCAAATTATTAAAACCACTGCTCCCCTAGATTCAGACTGCAATACAGAGTTGATTTTGTGCAATCGGGAGCGTCTTGAGGGACAGATTGGGGTGAATTTTGACGAACTAATTCGCGGTTCGATGCGGTTTACGAATTTATTTTCAGATCCAGCCTTTTTTGCTAATTTGAATGCTTTGGTGAAAAACTCCACGGTTGCTACGGCTGAAATTACCCAACTCAGCCGGGAAATCAATGTCTTGACCCAATCGGTAGAACGAGAGTTAGGGATTTTTTCCACTGCTGCCCTCCAATCGGCTTCGGCCCTGAATACTGCTGCTGGACAAATTGGCAATACCGCCAATCAGGTGGGGGCCATTTCTACCCAACTGGGGAGGACGGTGAATCAATATGGGGCGATCGCCGGAGATATCCGCACCGCCACCAATCAAATTGGCGCGACTGCCAATCAATATGGGGCGATCGCCGGGGATATCCGCACCGCCACCAATCAAATTACCGCCATCTCCAATCGCTACGGGGCGATCGCTGGGGACCTCCAACGAACGGTCAATCAAATTGGTGCCGCCGCTGAGGAATATGGGGCAGTTGCTGATACCTTTGGGGCCAGTGCCGATCGCATCAGTCTCACCCTTGATCGCGTCGGTGGCACCATCGATGGACTCGGCGGCACCGCTGGGGAACTCAACCTCACCGCTGCCGACCTCCGTACCCTGATTGGCAGTGTCAATGAACTCGTCGCCACCAATCGCGGCACCCTCGTCACCACCCTCAACAACATCAACACCACTAGCGAACAACTGCGAATCAGCGCCGAACAGATTACGCCTCTCGTCGCTGGGGTCCAACAACAGCTCAATCAATTTGAGGATTCTCAACTCTTAGCGAACCTGGATAGGCTCTCGGTGACCGCCAATCAACTCGCCGCCAATGCCTCCGTTGCTTCGGCCAATCTCGCCCAATTCACCGATACGGCCATTTCCCCGAGCAATCTGCTGTTATTACAACAAACCCTAGATTCTGCCCGCGCCACGTTCCAAAATGCCCAAAAAATTACCTCGGATTTGGAAGCGTTAACCGGCGATCCGGCTTTATTTGAGAGTATTCGCAATATTTTGCTGATCCTTGGGGATCTGCTCTCTTCTACAGAACAACTCGAAGAACACTCTCGGTTTGCAATGGCTTTAGCGCCCCTTTCTCATAGCGTCAGCGACCCTTCATTACAGTCCCAACTCTTCCCGCCTGCTTCAGAGGAACAGAGCCCGCAACAGCTGGACTCCGATGTTCCTCCCCGGTCTGCATCCCCAGGCCCTAATCCGGATAAGCTCACGGCACGCAACCGTTGATTCCCCAAACCTATCCCGGGGAAAACGGCTTAACCACAAAGAAACCAGTCCCCCTCCTTGAGGCTAAACTGAGCCGGGAAGGAGGGGGACTGGTCTAATTTTTGAGGGAATGTTTAGAAAACTCGACTAAAACAATCGGTTGTTTTGTAGTCCTCTAATCTTCATCGTCTTCGTCGTACTCCTCATCGTCTTCGTTAAGGAAGTCATTTTTACTGCTATCGACCTGAATCAGGTGGATGTGCTTGTAACCCAGTTTAATTTCAAACTCATCACCGGGCTTTAATCCCATTGACTGGGTATAAGTTGAACCAATGACAATTTGTCCGTTTTTGTGGACGCTGACTCGATAAGTTGCCTCTCGACCGCGACCATCTTTTGACCCCTCTGGACTCAGGGGAATCCCGCGAGCTTCCAACACGGCATCATAAAAGTCCGTGAGGTTTACCCGGTACTCTTCATTTTTTGACTTGCTGTAGTACCCACAGCGCTTGGCGGTTTCTCGGCGAGGTAAGTGCGAGAGTTCTTTTACTTTTTGAAGCAGCGCCTTTCCTTTAAGGGGGGTTGTAGCAATTTCACTCATTGCTTTCAATGATTATCCTTCCCGATCTAAAAACTGAAAATTCAGCCGCATCATTCAATTTGGCCTAGTTAAAAATATATCCTCAAACCTGTGGTTTTTAACCATAATTTTTTATAAAAAATTAGACGGCTCAATTTTTAACCCCAGTTCACCGGAATAGACCGGGGTCCCGGCGGGGGTCCCGGCGGGGGTTTAAACCCTAGCCCTGTCAAGGTGGTAAATTTAATGACGAAGTGCGAAACGTTTGGGAGTGAAATAAGGCTGAAATGCCTGAAA
>JAABSJ010000260.1 GCA_011390515.1 Oscillatoria sp. | reverse complement strand
ACCGCCTAAATCCATATCCCCAAAGTCATCATCACTGGAGGATTCTGAATCCAAACCGCCTAAATCCATATCTCCCAAGTCATCATCACTGGAGGATTCTGAATCCAAACCGCCTAAATCCATATCCCCAAAGTCATCATCACTGGAGGATTCTGAATCCAAACCGCCTAAATCCATATCTCCCAAGTCATCATCACTGGAGGATTCTGTCTCCAAACCGCCTAAATCCATATCCCCAAAGTCATCATCACTGGAGGATTCTGAATCCAAACCGCCTAAATCCATATCTCCCAAGTCATCATCACTGGAGGATTCGGAATCCAAACTGCCTAAATCCATATCTCCCAAGTCATCATCATCAGAAGATTCGGAAGAGAGATCACTCAGATCGACCTCTTCCGAGATCGTCATAGAGACTTCCGTGACTTCTATCTGCATTTCTTCCGAGATTGTCTCGCCAAAGTCTGATAAATCATCGGATTCCAGGTCGGAGGACTCCATGTCTCCGAGGGGATCAACAGATTGTTCTTCCGCGATCGCCTCGTCACCAAACACCGATGCCGCAACCGAAAGAGCGGGATCGTCATAGTCGCGATCGCTGGGGGCCGGTGTTTGAGTCACTGCCGGTTCTGGAGACTGTTCCACCGCAGCAGCATGAGCGACTGCCGCCTCTGGAGAGGAGATAGAGGGTTCGACTGGGGGAGGAGTCTGAGTCACCACTGGGGTGGGTTTCTGGACTCCCGTCGTTGCCGATGCTGGAGTTGTGGGACCTCTACCGAGGGCAATATCCGGGTCAAAATTGAGCCCAATGACCTCAATCAAGGTATCTGGATCGGGATTAAGCTGCGAAAAAGGCAACATCAGTTGCGCTAACTTCGGTTCTAAGGCATTCATCACGCCCAGAATGAAGTAAGAGGGAGGCCGTTTGCCGCCATCGGGAGTGTTCACCGCTGCCAACTTTGTATGCAGGTTGAGCCAGTCACGGTTGTCTTCAAAATATTTCAACCACTGATTCTTTAAAGTGGCAGAGAATTCTTCAAAAAATGCCATAACGCCTATCCCTCTGGGTTGCTGAAAACAAGTAGGTTGTATTCTTTATAGATCGATTGTCTCGTACTGAATCATACCCACTTTCTCAACACCCCCTCCATTCTCGTCATGATTCGTGCAGATTTCTAAACCATCATCAGGTCCAGTTCGCCTTCTGGGGTCTGTGCTGGTGCCTTGGTGGGATTGAGGTAGAAGTCAGACAGCAGGGAGAATAACTCGCGATCGGGAGTATCATTCGGGACAACGCCTTCGGGAGAAGACAGTAACTGGTCTGCGACATTCAGGTAGTAGTCACAGACATAGTTGAGGGAAGGGTCACTCTCGGCCATTTCAAACAAGGTTTTGCCTTTCACCCGAGAGACGCGAATATCTTCAATCAGGGGCAAAATCTCTAAAACCGGCATCGGTACGGTATCGATATATTTATCAATCAAGTCCCGTTTGGAGGTCCGGTTACCGATTAACCCAGCCAGACGCAAGGAATGGGTGCGAGCTTTTTCGCGAACCGATGCGGCAATTCTGTTAGCGGCAAATAAGGCATCAAAGCCATTATCAGTCACGATTACGCAGTAGTCGGCATAGTTGAGCGGTGCAGCAAATCCACCACAAACCACGTCCCCGAGCACGTCAAACAGAATCACATCATATTCATCAAAGGCGTTGAGTTCTTTGAGCAGTTTGACGGTTTCTCCCACCACATAACCCCCGCAACCGGCACCAGCAGGAGGGCCACCAGCTTCTACACAGTCCACGCCGCCATAGCCTTTGTAAATGACATCTTCCGGCCAAACGTCTTCGTAATGGAAGTCTTTTTCTTGCAGGGTGTCAATGATGGTGGGAATCAGATACCCAGTCAGGGTAAAAGTGCTGTCATGTTTGGGGTCACAGCCAATTTGTAGAACTTTTTTACCGCGCTTGGCGAGGGCCACGGAGATATTACAGCTAGTCGTCGATTTACCGATCCCACCTTTTCCGTAAACTGCAAGTTTCACGCTTGTGCTCTCCTTAAATGTTTGTGTCTTATTCTGCTTGGGCCTTCTTTCCGGTTGGATCCGATGAGTTGGCCCTCTAATGGGTTTTTTCCCTGTTGATGGCAATTATTGTTCACTTCCCCTACAAAGGTAAAGGGGGTGGAGGAATCAATGGGGGTGCTAATGAGAGCTATGAGACTTTGAAAAGATTATTTTTCAGTTTAATTGGTTCTGAAGCGCTCTCAAGTTCGTAAATTGTCTTAAATCAAGTTTTAGGGTGACTTAGTTATAAAAAGAGTTACAATAACAAAAATAAGTATATCGGCTTAGGATTATTCCTGGGGCTGATTTGACCCGGTGGGGATCGAGGATGGGCTGAGGTTTCACTGTGGAAACGAGGGATCGACCGTTCCCTGCCTCAATTGAAGGGAGGGAGAATGGGCTGGATCCAGATTAAATTCTCAGGCCGATCGCCATCTGGGAGATTTGTGTTAATAATTGTGAATCTTTGAACGGGGCGATCGGATTTGGGAATTTCCAGCAACACCGGGCAGGGGTTAAAACCCAAGTGGCAACATTGGGCGGGGGATAAATCCGAGCCCTGTCAAGGTAGTAAATGGAATCCCACCTCATCCGGGTTTCTTGTAGGGGCGTATTGCATACGCCCTCTTGGGCGCAAGCATTGCGCCCCTACGAATCAATACTGTTTCTTGTAGGGGCGTATTGCATACGCCCTCTTGGGCGCAAGCATTGCGCCCCTACAAATCAATACCCCTTATTTCTTGTAGGGGCGTATTGCATACGCCCTCTTGGGCGCAAGCATTGCGCCCCTACAAATCAATACCCCTTGACAGGGTTAGGGATAGATTCCCTACCGGATGTTGCCTTTTACAGCTTGAAGAACCAGCGACGACGGTAGAGGCCCCAGAGAATCCAGGTCCAAAAGAACAGGGTCATGAGGGCGATCGCAAAGGACCCGTGAAGTTCACCCAAAATCGGGACAAACCCATTGCGATACATCCAGGAATACAGACTAGGCGCATTGGTGGCGGTACTGACGGGAGTAAAGAGCAAAATGCGGGCCAAAAACCCCGAGGCAACGAACACAAAAATGGCATTGAGTCCCATCACCTTAAAGGGAAAAGCCCAGCTTCGCCATTGGCGGACCTCCACCAGTTCGTAACAGGCGGCCAATAATAAGAGGGACCAACCGGCACTTAAAACGACATAGGAACTGGTCCAGAGTTGTTTGTTAATGGGGAAAAATAGGCCCCAGAGTGAGCCGGTAACGATTGTCATAACGGCAACTCCGGCCATTTGCAGACTGGTGCGGGAGGTGACGGGTTGTTTCTGCAACCAATCCCCGATAAAAAAGCCTAGGAGGGTGGTGACGACTGAAGGGAGGGTACTGAGCAATCCTTCGGGTTCAAAGCTGCCATCGCCCAAAATATGGGGGGGTGTCAAAATCAGGCGATCGAGATAGGCGACGAGGGTCCCGGCACCTTTGGGGGATAAATCCCCGGGACCGTAACCGGGAACGGGAATCAGGGTGAGGGCGAACCAATATCCGAGGAGAATGGCAAGGCAGAGGAATCCCAGACGACGACGGGAGAGGTTGAGGATGGCGATCGCCCCCAAGAGATAGGCTAAACTAATCCGCTGCAACACTCCCATAATCCGCAGGGTGCCAAAATCCAGAGGTTGACCCTGAAGTAAAGTCTTCAGAACCAGGGTTGATCCGTTCAAAAATAAGCCTAAACCGAAGAGAATTGCCGCACGACGGAGGATTTTGAAGTAAACGGAAGCAGCAGGGGAGGAATTGGGGGAGTGGGTATATTTGGCAAAAGAAAAGGCCATTGCCACCCCAGAGATGAACAGGAAGGCGGGGAAAATCAGGTCTGTGGGGGTGAACCCATGCCAGGGTGCATGGAGAAGCGGGGGATAAACCTGCTGCCAGCTACCGGGGTTGTTGACGAGAATCATACTGGCGATCGCCATGCCGCGAAACACATCCAAAGAAGTCAGTCGCATAGAATTAGGCAATTTTTGAACCGAGAAATTTTTATTAGAGTTCTTGCTTTCATGGAGTAGAGATCCCCCCAACCCCCCTTAAGAAGGGGGGCTTTTTAGAATTCGGCAAGAAGTCTATTGAAAAAAACACAGGATAATTCTATCCTTTGTGCTTATAATAATAGGTATTCAAAAAATTAGAATAGAGAAAAAAGGATTAATATGGCAAGTCAAATCAAGCGGGATGAAGACTTTATGAGACTGGCGATCGCCAAAGCAATGGAAGGAGTCAACCAAGGGGAAGATCCCTTCGGTTCTTGTATCGTCAAAGACGGTGAAGTGGTAAGCTGTGAGCATAACATCTGTACCAGTAGCCTTGATGTGACAGCCCATGCCGAAGTTCATGCCATTCGGGCTGCCTCTAAAAAATTAAATACCCTGGACCTATCCGGTTGTGTGATTTATAGCACTTGCGAACCTTGTCCGATGTGTTTTACTGCGGCTTATTGGGCCAAACTGGATAAAATTGTGTTTGGGACAAACATAGCCGATGCTTGTGCGATCGGGTTTACTCAGCTCAACCTTTCCTGTCAAGAACTCAAACAGTTTGGGAGTGACGTTGAATTAGTAGAAGATGTTTTGCGGGAAGAAAGTTTAGCCCTATTTCGACATTGGGTCTTGCTGAATTCGTGATCTGAAGTGAAGGGCAACATTTCATCCTCTCCCTGACGGGGAAGAAAGTTATAAAAATAGCTGTCCCCATTCATCTATCTCTAAAAATAGAGAACAGGGACAGCCCGATCGCCGGTTTAAATTGTTACCCTCGGCCATAGCCCATTAGGCCACCATTGAAGCATGAGGACGGGCAAAAATCATCCGACCGGCAGCAGTTTGTAAAGAAGAAGTCACCACCACGCGCAACTGGTCACCGATATATTTGCGGCCTTCTTCCACAACTACCATTGTGCCATCATCTAAATATCCAACTCCCTGGGCCTCTTCCTTGCCTTCTTTGAGAATTTTCAGGTCCAGACTGTCTCCGGGGAGATACACCGGACGCACCGCCTGGGTCAAGTCGTTGATATTCAGAACTAACACCTTTTGCACCGTAGCGACTTTGGACAAATTATAGTCATTGGTGAGCAGGGTAGCATTAATTTCTTGGGCCAACCGGACCAATTTCGCATCCACGGTTTGCAGGTCCTCATAGTCTGCGGGATGGATCACGATGCGTTCGGCGTAGGTTTCCTTAATCCGATTCAGGACATCAAGTCCGCGACGACCCCGGACCCGTTTTTGGTCGTTGGAGGCATCCGCCACCATTTGCAATTCCTGCAACACAAACTGGGGAACGAGGATTTGTCCTTCTAAAAACCCGGTGGCGAGGAGGGTCTCCACGCGACCATCGATAATGCAACTGGTATCGAGGACTTTGGTCGCCGCAGGTTTCAAAGTCCCTTCCGCGACTAACATGGATTCAAGACTGTTGGGGTTGATCAGGCGCAGGAAGGCGCGACCGTGAGTATCGGCGAGGGTGACGCCCAAAAAGGCAAACATCACGCTACCGAGGATGGCAGCGAGGGGTTTGATGAATCCAAATTCCCGGGGAATCGGCAGCAAGAACACGGGGGCCAGCATTAAATTGGCCACCAGGAGTCCCATGACGAGACCGATCGCCCGAGTAATCAGCATATCAATCGGCATTTGCCGAACTTGCTTTTCCATCCGTCGGTAAGTGGTTTGCACCGCGAGACCGACTGCGCCTCCGACCAAGGCGGCAAATCCGGTGGTGACCGATCGCAACCCGTCCAGATTAGAGACTTGGGCGAGCGCTGAGGCGGGAAGCAGTTCTATGCTGTAGAAACCGATCCCCGCCGCTGCTAGAATGAATGAGAGAATGATGATTGCATTAAGCATGATTGAGCAACTCAAAAGAGTAAGGTTTCCACTCAAGGTTGTCTATGCTGGGGAACCATTTTCTAAGGATGTTTTCCCGACATTTTTTGAAGACCGCTGCTTGAGTTGATTGTAGAAAGACATCTTGATTATAAGATTAAGTTTTCTGCTGTTCTACAGTTTGGACTCTCTCCATCTTAAGTCACGCCGGAGAGGGATATGCAGTTTCAACCCAAATTTAAGGCATCCCTAGTGGCTACACCCTCGACTGAATCGACGATCCCGGAAATTCCCAGGTCTGCTTATCTGCATATTCCGTTTTGTCGTCGGCGCTGTTTTTATTGCGATTTTCCGGTGTCGGTGGTGGGCGATCGCAAGCAGGGGGAGGACTCGGGCACGATTGTCGAGTATGTGGATTGGCTGATTACGGAAATTGACAGCAGTCCAGTTTGGGGTCAGCCTCTGGAGACGGTGTTTTTTGGCGGAGGTACGCCGTCCCTGTTATCAGTTTCCCAGTTGAGTCGAATTTTGGCGACTCTCGATCGCCGGTTTGGGATTGCTGCCGATGCAGAAATTTCGATGGAGATGGACCCGGGGACCTTTGACCGGGACCACCTCGGGGGATATTCCCAGGGAGGAATCAATCGGGTGAGTCTGGGAGTCCAGGCGTTTCAGGATGAGTTGTTGGCTGACTGTGGGCGATCGCACCGGACGAGAGATATTTTCAATGCCGTTGAGGTGATTGGCGAGGTGGGAATCGAGAATTTTAGTCTGGATTTGATTTCAGGACTGCCTCACCAAACCTTAGAACAGTGGCAAGACTCCCTGAATCAGGCAGTTGCCCTCAATCCGGCTCATATTTCTAGCTATGATTTGATTGTAGAAGCGGGGACTGCCTTTTCCCGGACTTATCAACCGGGGGTTTCTCCGTTACCCACGGATGAGAATAGCGCCCAAATGTATCGGATGGCGGTTGAGACTCTGACGGGGGCGGGGTATGAACATTATGAAGTCTCGAATTATGCGCGATCGGGCTATCAGTGTCGGCATAATCGCGTCTATTGGGAAAATCGCCCTTGCTATGGATTTGGCATGGGGGCCGCCAGTTATTTGGGGGGCCAACGCTTCACTCGTCCCCGGACTAGGCGGGAGTATTATGGTTGGGTGCAAGAGTGGCAAAGCAGTGGCGGGGTGCTTTCTATCCCGGAAACCCCTGGGGAGGAGGTGTTGTTGGAAACCTTGATGTTGGGATTGCGGTTAGCTGATGGGATTGATATTGCTCGCTTCACCCAGCAGTTTGGGGGCGATCGCCTCCGTCAGCTTTGGCAGTGCCTCCTCCCTTATTATCGCCAAGGCTGGGTCAAGGTTCACTCTCTCTCGGCAGGGCTAGATGTTGGACCCACTCTGCCCCCATCCGGTGCAATCCGACTCTCGGATCCCGAAGGATTTTTATTTTCCAATACTATTTTAGCCACCATTTTTGAAGCCCTGGAAACATAACAGGGATGTGATTATAGCCTTTCTCTTGTGGGTGAAGTCTATGGAGGATCCCCCTAAATCCCCCTTGACAAGGGGGACTTTTACTATTTTAGCCACCATTTTTGAAGCCCTGGAAACATAACAGGGATGTGATTATAGCCTTTCTCTTGTGGGTGAAGTCTATGGAGGATCCCCCTAAAT
>JAABSJ010000259.1 GCA_011390515.1 Oscillatoria sp. | reverse complement strand
GATCCGAAAATTCTTCAACAATAGCAAAGGATGCTTGACTCGGTTCTGATAAAAATCCAGTCAAGGCATTTTCACAGTTATAAAGGGTTTGGTGATACAACTCCGTTAACTGTTCTACAGCATCGTCAGCCTTTGCCCCTTGTTTCAAGACTGGCGCTTTATTTGGGGTTAATGGATCTAATTGCAAGCGGATCCGATGCTGAATTAATCCCCGATAAGAAAGATTAAATTCTGACAGAATCTCAAACCCTTTTTTTAATTCTGCATATTGCTCGGGAATTTGACTAGAAACTTCCGCCAAAAATTTCGCACCGCGAGGTTCTGCTAACCCGCCTAAACCACATTGGTCCACTAAAACCTCAGCTACTTTATCTTTGATTTTCTCAATGCTTTCAGTTAATCCTTGTTCGATATCGAGGAATTTTCGGGATAAATTGGTCCTCAATTGTATCAAAAAATTAATATAGGCAGCAGCCAAAGCCCCAAGTTGATTGCCAAGTCTTTCCACGTCTTTTGAACTGGGCATTTCTTTATTGGTTCGGCAGGCATCCAGAACTATCTGAATTTGATTTTCCAGGTTTTTATCCGGTAAGTCACGGTTTTGAATGAGTTCATTTTGCAACTCGGTCAATTTATTGGTGATGGTGGTCCAGAAACTATCGAATAACTCTTGATATAAATTAAAGATTTCATTATCATCGATATCGGGTAACGCAACTTGGAGCGATGGCAATTGCTGCTTTAATTCTATGAGACTCGCTTGCAAATCGGCGATTTTCTGTTCAGCATATTTCCGATCTAGTTGAGTGACATTGGAGCGGAGATTATTCAGGACCACCTGAAGCACTTTGCTATTGGCTTCTTCGGGGGAAGAACAATCCGCAATCACACAATCCAACACGGGCATTTGCACCCTTCCCGAATCAAGATCCCGTTTCATAAAACGGCAATTTTCCTGATTTTCGCCATTGCGATCGGCATTGAGAACAAAAATGGACCGAGAAGGCAAATCGTTTAAAGCTTGATTTGCCAAATCATATAATTGGGTATCGCTTTGCTCAAAAACGGCCCCGTTTTGGGAGGGTTTGCGGATAAATAGAATAAAATCGACTTCTTGGCCGAGGGCCTCAATGACTAAACTCTCATCTCCTAACTTGAAATCCCCTAAACCGGGAACATCGACTAAAGCGATCGCCCCAATTTCCTCAACGGGAAACGGGCATGAGATTTTAACCCGCTTCACCGCCAAACATTCATGGTTAGTCAGTTGATAGTCCTGATTATATTTTGAGGCTACATAATTAGAAATCTGGGACTCGTCTTGAATCGTTAAAGAGCGGCAACCCAAATATTCTTGATATTGTGTAGCATCGGCGTGATAATCGTCCTTCAAGCGGTTATAAATATTAATGTCTGTTTGATCGGCGTTAGGAGGTAAACTGGGAATGGCGCTATGGGCAAAGGCTTGAAAAGAAGTGGGAATCGGAGACAGTCCCAGTTTCGTGTAGTAGGGAATAATGATTTCTTGTAAAAATGAGTCGCGATCGTGAAATTGAATTTCGGCAGTGGTCAAATTCCCCGGTTGATGACGAATGGTACTGCGCGCCGCAGTACAAGCTTTTCCTGAATGAGCTGGAATTACCTCGTTGTTTAGTCCAGTCAAACTCTGCAATAGGGTACTTTTCCCTTGTTTCATGCGCCCAACGACCCCAATATTTAGGGTTTTCCGGGAAAATCTCTTCTGGAGTGTACCCAGTGATGCCAAGTGTTCCATGATATTTTGCTGAAAACTGGCAAAATTCAGTTTTTGGAGTTTGGACTGGGTGGCTTCATCTCCTGCCCAGTGCTGAATCTGGCGATCGCGTTCTTGTTCTAATCGCTGAATCGCCGCATAAAGCGAGGATAACCCAGTCTCGATATCTGCCAACTTTTTGGCGAGGGGCTGACGTTGGGCGATAATACTCTGAATTTCTTCGCTCTTGTTCATGCCAATGGATTTATAAATATTCAAGAGTAAACTTAATTTGATATCGTACCATAAAATATCTCTCGGGGCTCAACAACCGTCTTTCTTAATCAAATTTTAATATTTGATGCAGAAATGCTTCCATAAACCTGGCTTATAGGTAGGGGGCCAGATGGTTTTCTATTCAGCCGATCGCCTCCGACTAATCTTGATTGCCATTCTGGACTCCTAGAAACCGGGTTTCTTGACTCAATCTTATTGTTGAGGCAAACGTTATGGCAGAAAACCGGTTTCTCACCCCCGGCAACAGTTCAGAAACCGGGTTTCTTGCCTCACTCTTGTTGACGAGGCAAAAGTTATGGCAGAAACCCGGTTTCTCACCCCCGGCAACCATTCAGAAACCGGGTTTTTTGACTAACTTCTTGCTAAAGAAGCAACAGTTATGGCAGAAACCCGGTTTCTTGTCTCCTGCAACCATTCAGAAACCGGGTTTCTTTGCTCATGTCACCTGGGTTGCAATGCGGGGATAAACAACACTGATTTACTGTAAAAATTGAGTTTACATCCTATCGGGTTGTTGTTCTCTGCCGCCTCTATGGATAATGGATAATGGATAATGGATGATGGATAATGGATGATGGATGATGAATTGAC
Organism: Oscillatoria sp.; assembly: GCA_011390515.1. Classification (GTDB taxonomy): domain Bacteria; phylum Cyanobacteriota; class Cyanobacteriia; order Cyanobacteriales; family Laspinemataceae; genus Laspinema. The sequence goes on along the minus strand of JAABSJ010000259.1, from coordinate 5,037 downwards.
TGATGTAACCGAGTCTGTAGCATAGGGGTTATCTCCTGCCTTTCCTGTTAACTATCAAACCCCTTTGATTACTCTAATTCTCCCATTTGTCTTTCTAAAGATTGCCTCACCAACCCTAAAATGTATGGTAATTCCTCAAGAGATGCTAGAGCCAGTTCAACATCCCCATTTGCCCAGTGCCTCAAACCCGATACATCTCGGCCAATTCCCTTGGGATCATTAATTTCCGGAAATCGCATATTTAAGTAAATCCGTAACCGCTTGGCTTGGGGGACTACATCTACGAAGTTAGACTCCAATTTATAAGCAACGTAGAGCTTCAGAAACTCCTCAGTGACGCCCGGATCAAGGGCAAGAACTTCCTTGCGAAAGGCTTTAAAAAGTTCTGCCATTTTTCCAGAACACAGATAGGGGTGATCTTGTATCGTGTAACCTGATTGCTGAGGTTTGGATTGATAACAATTAAGCACATCAGATTCCAGTTTTGGCGAAATCCAAATATCCAGGGCCATTTTAGAGAGTCGCTCTGCTCGTTGGCGAATAGCATTTTCATCCCACTGCTCAACCTGTCCCAACCCTTGATTCAACTTCAGGGGACTTTCTTTAAAGCCCTTTTCCATATCCCGCTTTTCAAGAAAGGGTTTATCACTATATTTCGAGTTGTATGCAGTAAGCGTTAGATTTCCCAGGGTGTGCAAGTAAGTTTTTTGAATGCGTTGCCAGTCTGGACCCAGTGAGGTCTTCCATGCAGGAGCAAGATTTTCATTCTGGGGCATAATGTGTTCAATTGTGTACTCATCTACTGCTACTCGTTCTTTGCGATCGTGATTTTCCAAGCGTCGAAGCCAGTAACTGCGATCGCGAACATTGTAAAGGTCTTTAGTTTGCAGCGATCGCTTAAATTCATCATCATTAGGAAAGCGTCGGTAGGACGGCAGTAGCAGAAGGTGAGCCTGAATGCTTTCGAGATAGCGATCTTTTTTGAGGGCTTTCGTAAAGTTAGCAAAAGTTTTATTTAATGAATTGGTAAGAATACCACAAATAGCCCGGCGGAAGACATAAGATTCCACCAGTCTAACGGCTTGCACAAAATCTGTTTCAGGGAATTCACCTGAATCATAATCTTGATAAAGCTCTAATAGGAATGGGTAAGCTACATCTACCTTTAATTCTCGCAGGTCTTGAAAGGCTAGTTTAAGTTTCGGATTCGGCTCATAACCCAAAGCCATCGCACAGTAGTACCGAGCAAAGGTATGAATATCCTTGACTAATGCCTCCACACCAGCCTGAGCAATTTGTGGCAATCTTGAATAAGATTTGAAGGCTTCATAAACTGCACTTTTGTTGGGAATATTAGCAGTCTTTACCGTTAAAAAATGGCGCATAAAACTATCGAATTGTGTTCCATAAGCCTCCTGTCCAAACTCCACTTCCATAGGTCGCCAATACTGCTCATAGAGCTTGGTTTGAAGGTCGGGTTCAAGTCCCATCAGAATGTAATTACGGATTAAGTCAGCTTGGGTTAACTCACGACCCGTGGAGTTCATACTCTCGAAAATAAGTTGGGGATTGTCCTGTTCACGGCTCAGGGCAACATCTACAACCAGTAATTTTGCTAATCCTTTACAGACAGTCCCCAGTTTGTCCTGATAATCCTTAATGAGTGACTCAAACAGCTCGAAGTTTTGTGTGACCCGGATAGAATAGTCTTTAGGCTGCGGGTCTTGGTTGAGAATCGCAATCAGGGAGTCTTTGTCAGTTTGCGAGAGAATTAGCTTATAGTGTTTTTCTCCATCTTCTTCTGGATTAAGCAAATAATAGTTTCGCAATTTGCGCGGGGAAAACCCTTCCACGGGTTCAGCGTCGCCAAGGGCATTAGCCAAGGCTGCAATTAGTAATGTTACTGTGGTTAGGCGTTGCTGTCCGTCAATAACTAGGAGTGGACATTGACTAGAGACTTGATAAAGTCCTTTTTCAATATAGACAATAGAACCGAAAAAGTGAGAAGTAATTTCATCATTTGAGCCAGTACGCAGGATGTCATCCCACAACTCCCGACATTCTTTTTCTGTCCATGAGTAGGTACGCTGGTAAATCGGTATCGCGAACTGCGGGGATTTTTTAATGAAGGCGAGTAGTTTGGTTTCGGAGGCTTTCATTTGAGTACAGGTAGATTGACTGGACTTGAGAAAAATCAGGGAATTATAAATATTCAATAAAAAACTTAATTTGATATCGTAACATAAAATATCTGTCGGGGATCAACAACCGTCTCTCTTAATCAAATTTTAATATTTGATGCAGAAATGCTTCCATAAACCTGGCTTATGGGTATGGGGCCAGATGGTTTTCTATTCAGTCAGGCGATCGCCTCCGACTAATCTTGATTGCCATTCTGGACTCCTAGAAACCGGGTTTCTTGACTCAATCTTATTGTTGAGGCAAAAGTTATCGCAGAAACCCGGTTTCTCACCCCCGGCAACAGTTCAGAAACCGGGTTTCTTGACTCAATCTTGTTGTTGAGGCAAAGGTTATAGCCTTTCTTTGGTTGGTGAAGTATATGGAGGATTCCCCTAAATCCCCCTTAAAAAGGAGGACTGGACAGGTTCCCCCCTTGTTAAGGGGGGCTAGGGGGGATCGAGTCAACGTACCTCATGAATGTGAAAATTGCTATATAGCAGAAACCCGGTTTCTCACCCCCGGCAACAGTTCAGAAACCGGGTTTCTTGCCTCAATCTTGGTAATCATGCAAAAGTTATGGCAGAAACCCGGTTTCTCACCCCCGGCAACTATTCAGAAACCGGGTTTATTTCTTAATTTGTGGATAACAAAACCCTGCCTCAGTTAGCTCAAATTAGCCCTGCTGCTGGGCTTCCTCCAGATGCTTTTGAGTGGTGGCTGCTTGTTCGGGGAAGGTGTCGGGGGTATAGACTTGTAGGGCGGATTCGTAATAGGAAATGGCTTGTTTGATGTTCTGGTTTTTCTTACCTTTTACTCGATCGCAGTAGGCTCGTCCTAGGTTTTGGTTGATATGCGCCCATCTTTGTGGATAAGCCTCCCGAGTCTGCACGGTTAAGGCGTTTTTGTAACAGGATATGGCCTGCTCGATGTTGTCTGATTTTTCCCCTTGCACCCGCTTATAATAGGCTTCTCCTAGGTTGATTTGGGTGTTGGCCCAATCTGGGGGAAAGGTTTCCCGGGTGCGGATTTGGAGGGCGTTTTGGTAACAGGATATGGCCTGTTCGATGTTCTCGGCTGGGTCCCCTTGGGGGCGATCGCGATAGGTGTTGCCGAGATTGTTGTGAGTCATCGCCCAATGTTGGGGGAAGTCTTCGACGATATACACTTCAAAGGCGGCGATATAACAGCCGATCGCCGCTTCTACATTTTGCGCGCGATCGCCTTGGACGCGGATATTATAGCTATTGCCGAGGTTATTGTGAGTCATCGCCCAATCCAGGGGATAGTTTTCTTGGGTATAAACTTGTAAGGCGGCTTTGTAACAGGCGATCGCCGCTTCAATATTCTCCGATTTGTCTCCTTGGATGCGATCTTGGTAGGCACTTCCCAGATTATTTTGGGTGGCGGCCCATTCTTCGGGAAAGGTTGCCTGGGTATAGACGGATAAGACACATTCATAGCAGGACATCGCGATTTCGATATTGTGCGATCGCGTTCCTAATGGGAATTGATAGAAGGCGATCGCCAAATTGTGGAGCATCAGCGCAATTGATTCATTTCTCTCAGGATAATTCGGATCAATTGTTGACGGAAACCAATCTTTGATAACTACTGTCAACATGAGGTCGAATTTATCCTGATATTGAACCAAAACCGCCTCAATCGCTTGCGGATTATCAGGATTTTCTAGTTGGGCTTTAAATAGCGCCATTAAAACCTCGATATACTCATCATACTCCTCTTGAGGACTACGAGATCCGCCTGCATTCGCCACAGCGCGCTCATCCGGACGGGGGATTAAGCCTCCCAACTTTTGTACTAGACTGAGCAAAAAATTGGCCCGGTCCTCTTCCCCAGCTTGTTGGAACTGTTCCGCCAGGATTTGGCACAGTTTGAAGAACTCCTGATCAATGAGTTCCCGATGTCGATTGATGATTTCATCGGCTTCTGTTCGAGGGTTGACGAGCAATTGTTGAATTAAGGTGAGATAGTCGGGGAGTCGTGGTTGATTCATGGTATAGGAGATAGAGAGGTTGATTTCAATTTTAACTGATTCCAATTCAGAAACGCGGGTTGTAGGTTGATTTTTGGCATTTACCTGGTAAGGTTTCCAGTATTCCCCCTTTTCAATGTTTTGAACTTCCGAACTCCAACGCTGACGGATTCTCTATGGACAACAACGCTTGTTCTATAAATCATATCCCAATGTAATCAAAACGACGGCTTCTAATTGAATGAGGGTCTCAGCACTAATCTGGCCCAATTTCCGAATTAGCCGCTTTTTATCTAATACTCGCATTTGAAAACATAAGGCGACTGAATCCTCGGCTAATCCGCCATCTCCTTGGGCGATCGCCAAACAAATTGGCAAGGCGGCACGACGTTGGTTTGTTGTTAGGGGAATTGCCAGGGTTGTTGTGGAAAACTGAGAAACGATATCATTTTGGAATATAATCACCGGGCGAATACCCGCTTGTTCAGAACCTTGAGTGGGATTGAGATTTGCTAACCAAACTTCTCCCCGTTTAATGGGGTTGGTCATGGTTGATCTTCCTGAACCAGCATTTCTACATAATCATCCATTCCTGCTTCTGCCAGAGTGCGGTCTTCTGCGGCAAACTCAGTTGCTAGAGCAGCAAGTTGTGTGGCGTTGAGGTTGACCCGATCGCGTTGATCTCGAAATTTGAGGAAGGCTATAAAATCAGCAACGGCACGAAGTTGCTCGTCACTCAGGCGATCAAGGTCTTGCTTAATGGTTTCCCTTGTGATTGTCATCAGATTAAGGTCAAAAGTTTACAAACGATTGCTTAATTATATAGCGGTTTCCGGACTGGTGGCGTACAGATATCTTTAGGA
>JAABSJ010000258.1 GCA_011390515.1 Oscillatoria sp. | reverse complement strand
ATCCTAAATGATTTGTAACATTTTTAGCTCCCCTCTCCCGTTCTGGGAGAGGGGTTGGGGGCCGCCGACGTCTTCCACAACTGATTTAGGACTGCTATACGAACTTAAGATAACGACTTAGAAGATATTAGACTTCTTGCAAAATTCTTTAAAGCCCCCCTTTTTAAGGGGGGTTGGGGGGATCAATCCTTTTTTTGCAAGAAGCCTATTATTGTCAAGGATTGTGGTGGGGTTTGGGGTTGAAATAGGAAAGGACACGGGGGTGCCGTGTCCAGAGGGAAGATATGGGCGCTGAATTGATTCGGATTAAGAACTTTCTTGTTCTTCGATTGCTGGTTGGGTTTTCTTTTTACTGAATAAAAACCACCAGAGTTCTAATCCAATTAAGGCGACGCCTCCTACAATCACGCCAGCTTTTACAGGTAAGGGTTGTTCAATTTTTTGAATTCCTGGAGAGGGGTTTGTTTGGTGTCCGGGCATTTCTGATAGTTCTTGGGCGGTTACCGTTGTCCCCGTTGCCAAGACGGTAGCAACTGCCAGTAAGGGTATCCCAATTTTGAGCTTTGTTAACATAGTGTTAGCCTATTGTCAAGAGATTTTACAGATTTCATTCCCGAGTGTTTCACCTAGGAATGATGGGCTTTAAACTTGCGTAAGCGCAAGGCATTAGTGACGACGGAAATCGAACTCATTGCCATTGCAGCACCGGCGAGGATGGGATTGAGTAACCATCCGGTTAAGGGATAAAGAATGCCCGCAGCAATGGGAATACTAGCGGCATTGTAAATAAAGGCAAAAAACAGATTTTGGCGGATATTTTTAATCGTGGCTTTACTGAGTTGAATCGCCGTGACAATGCTTTGCAAATCCCCCGAAATCAGGGTAATATCGCTGGCAGCAATGGCGACATCGGTTCCAGTCCCAATGGCAATTCCCACATCCGCTTGAGCCAAGGCGGGAGCATCGTTAATCCCATCTCCCACCATTGCCACAATTTTTCCCTCAGCTTGTAATTCTTTGATTTTATCCGATTTCTGCCCGGGACGAACTTCCGCAAAAACGCGATGAATTCCCACTTCCTGAGCAATCGCTTGGGCGGTTTGTTGGTTATCTCCCGTTAACATCACCACCTCTAATCCCAGGCGTTGCAATCCACGAACTGCTGTGGCAGAAGAAGGTTTTAAAGCATCTGCTATGCCGAAGACTCCTTCAATTTGTCCATCTACGGCAATCCAAGGGCTAGTTTTGGCTTCAGATTCCCATTTTTCTTGATAGGTTTGTAAGGCTTTGGTATCAATGCCTAATTCCTGCATCCAGCGTGGAGTGCCAATTTGGACGAGGCGATCGCTGACCATTGCCTGCACTCCCATCCCGGCAACGGCTTCAAAATTTGTAACATCTGGCAGCGGCATTTCTACCCCTTGCGCTTTGGCATAGTCTACCACGGCTTCGGCTAAGGGATGCTCAGAATTACTTTCTACTGCTGCCGCTAATCGTAACAATTTTATCTCATTACTATGAGCAGTGCCGCCCACGGTGACATAATCGGTTACCGTGGGTTTACCCTGGGTTAAAGTGCCGGTTTTATCCAAAACAATGGTTTGGATTTTATGAGCGAGTTCTAAACTGTCGGCACTTTTAATTAAAATCCCATTTTCCGCGCCTTTTCCAGTTCCCACCATGATGGAGGTGGGTGTTGCTAATCCTAATGCACAAGGACAGGCAATAATTAAGACGCCCACAGTTGTAATAATGGCGAGGGTGAGATTTCCCATGATGGCAAACCAGATCACAAAAGTGGCGATCGCAATCGCAATCACTACCGGGACAAAAAATCCAGTCACGCGATCGGCTAACCGTTGAATCGGCGCTTTACTCCCCTGTGCATCTTGCACCAACTTGACAATTTGCGCCAACACTGTATCCTTCCCGACGCGCAACGCTTTTAACTTAAAACTCCCGGTTTTATTCATCGTCGCGCCAATCACTTCATCCCCTGTTTCCTTCTTCACCGGCACCGATTCTCCCGTCACCATTGACTCATCAATTAAGGAAGAACCCTCCAAAACCGTCCCATCCACCGGAATTTTTTCCCCGGGACGGACTAAAATCACATCCCCGACCCCTACCTCTTGGATCGGAATATCCATTTCTTGACCCTCGCGAATCACCCGCGCTGTTTTCGCCTGCAATCCCATTAATTTTCTAATCGCTTCGGAAGTTTGCCCCTTGGCTCGATTTTCAAACAACAATCCCAGCAAAATTAGGGTAATAATCACTGCCGCAATTTCATAATAAACTTCCGGCATCACCCCTTGAATCGTAAAAAATCCAGGAAAAATTGACAAAACCAAGGAATAGAGATAAGCCGAACCTGTCCCCAACGCCACCAGGGTATTCATATCCGCATGATGATGTTTAAAAGATTTCCAGGCCCCCACAAAAAAGGACTTACCACACCAGATAAAAACTGGAGTCGTTAGGGCAAATTGCACCCAAGGATGATGTAACCAAGCGGGAATAAAGGGCCAATCCATCCCCGTCATCATCGGCAGAGAACCCACCACCAAAATTGTGCTAATGATTCCGCCAAAAATGACCTTATTTTGTAATTCTTGTTGTTCCGCTTGTCGGGATTGTTGTTCCGCATCAATGTCCCGCATCCCCAATTCTTCCATCGGTTCAGAGGTATATCCCGCATCCGAGACAGCATTTTGAATGCGATCGAGTTCCGTCCTTCGCGGATTATACTTCACCCGCGCTTGTTCCGCACTAAAGTTGACGCTACATTCTTCCACCCCAGGAACGCCCTGGATTGCTTTTTCAATCTGGGTTGCACAAGAGGCACAACTCATCCCTTTTAATCTCAAATTAATTGTTTCCATCATTCAAACTGTCTCAGTACAAGGGTTTTCAAACTTCCTGCCTTCATTATAAACCTTCCCCTAAACTGGAGAGTCTACCGACGTTAACAAAACTTCACATTTTACCCGCCCCCTCTTAAGTTCGTAGTAACGACTTCAGTCGTTCTCTTCGTTCGTAGTAACGACTTCAGTCGTTCTCTTCATAGTCTTAAGTCCCCCAGCAAAGGTTAGAAACCGGGTTTCTTTCACAAATTTACGATAATTTCCCAAAGTTAACGCAGAAACCCGGTTTCTTGTCCCTCACCCAAACAAAAATTGCTACCGATCCCAATCGGCAACCTCATAGAGAAACTTCGTCCCCCCAAGCAACTTGCGATTATAAGAGGTACTTTGCACAAAAACCAGATACTTTTCTAAATTAGCCGGTTTAATTCGCACCGTTTCCCCTGGAGGTAATCCTAACATCTCTCGGGCAGATTCTCCCTCAAACAAATCCCCCGTCCCCCGATCCATCAAGACAATTTCTTTCTTCCCTTGAATCGTTTCAGTTTTCGTAAACTCATAAAACCCGCGACCCCGTTGAAAAGTTAGGCCATTTTCAATTACAAAATCTTTAATCGCACAACTTTTATCAATATCTAACACTTGAAATCGCCCCGGAGTCACCGCCCGCAAATCGGCAGATTCCTGATAAAATTCTCCCTCCCGATTGAGCATGGTATTAAACATTTTGTTTAACCCACGACTCATCCGACCCTGTTCCGTGACTTCCGCTTCATACGCTTGAAGTTGGTCATCGGAAGATTGCTGATAACAAACCGCTAAAAATAGGTCTGTAATATAGGCAAACTGGTCTAAATTAATGTGAAATCCCCCCGATTTTTCCGCTAATTCTTTATAGAAAAGCTTGGCATGGGAACGATTGAGGGCTTGGACGCCGTAAACGGGAATTCCCATTTCGGCTAATTTATCCACTTCCTTGCGCCAGTTCAGTTTTTGAGGATTTTGAGCCGGTGCATGAGGAATATCATCCCCAATTAAAACTAGGGATTTGGTACTCGCAGAACTCCAGGATAAGGATTGAGCTTCATGCAGGACTAATTCATAACATTCTGGTGCATCTCCCCCTCCGGTTGCTTCGACAGTTTGCACAAAGTTGCAAATTTTATCCACATCTCCGGATAAGTCTAAGTGTTTGGTAACGTAGGTTGTTTTCGCATCGCAGTAGTCACCGTGGGCAATAATTCCGATGCGAATTCCGGGGATTTCATCCAATAATCGGGTGATGCTTTGTTTGAGATTTCGGCGAACTTGGGTGAGGCAAGGATACATACTCCCTGTGGTGTCAAAACTGAAAACGATATCAATGGTTTTAACGCTCATTCGAGTTTCTCCTATAGTCATTAGAGTTGGAGTTAGAGGCGAGTTGATAGCCGGTTTCCCTGGGGATTTGGTTCCGGGTAAGGACCAGATAGGGCTGTGTCTTTACCCGGTTTCTACGCCCTGATAGTCTCATTATATCCTGTGTTGATGTTTTTGTCAACATAGGTTAAATCCCTGAGTTGGGTAAAAGTTAATTAGCAGAATAGATGCCAGATTTAAGCGGGATAAAATTTGGGGATTTGTAGGGTTTAGGCAGTGGTTGCTACCGTCATCTCTAATAGAAAAATACCCCTACTGGAGGATGGCGCTGATGATGGAACTGAGGATCCAGATGCCTACCCCGACGATCGCAAAGACGGCGAGGATTAACCCACCCAATAGCAGCACAATAAATAGGGTATCGGCTTTTTTGTCCGAGGTGGGGGCATCTAAGTGAGTTTCTAACAGTTCCATATTGCGGACATTGGCTTTCCATGCAGCATCAAATAAATCTCCGACGACGGGGACGGTTCCAATCAGGGTTTCTAGGAGGATGTTGGAAACCATTTGCACTAAACTTTCACGGGGGACTCCTATCCGGGCAGCGCTGAAGACAATGTAAGCGGAGAGAAATGCACCGGCAATATCGCCCCCGGCGGGGAGGAGTCCGAGGAGGGGGTCGAGTCCAAAGCGAAAGCGGGTTCCGGGGATGCGAATGGCGTTATCGAGGAGATGACTGAGGCGGCGGAGGCGTTTGAGGGTTTTGAGTTTTGGGTCCGTGGGAGTAATCATGGGCGAGGATAAATAGGGGGTCGGTAACTGATTTCCAATTATGACGGAAGAAAGGGGCGACTGAGTTGCCCGATCGCCGCCTCGGAAGAAATCCCCAGAGGATTCGGTTGGGGTGACTGTGCCTATTTTGTATAGAAATCCAGCAGTTTTACTGAGGAATGCGGTAGTGGAAAATCGGGGAGGCGATCGCATCACCCCCAGAGAATCACCCTCTCGGTAGATGACAGCGCCTGGGAGTATTTTGCTATCATTGAGGCGGTAAATTAGCCAATATCAACCCTAAATTAGGACCTTAAAAATGCCTGAAGACTATAAAGCACAACGCACGGTTTCTGCTATTTTTCAAGAAGAACAGCAAATTGATAGTGCCATCCGTCGTCTCATCGATCGCGGGATTCCCCAGGACCATATTTCTGTGATGGGGAAAAATTTTCAATCCAATACTCGCATCACCGGATTTATTACTAAAAAAGATGTGATTTTAGGCGGATTAAGAACCGGGGCAATTTTCGGGTCTCTGTTTGGTTCATTTTTGAGCTTACTCACTGGTGTGGGGGTGTTATTAATTCCCTTTATCGGTCCCGTGGTGGCGGCTGGACCCATCTCTGCGGTGTTATTAGGAGCAGCTTCTGGGGCGATCGCCGGAAGTGCGGGGGCCGGATTAGTTTCTATCTTTGTTGCCTTGGGAATGCCGGAAGAAAAAGCAGCAGTTTATCAAACTCGTTTAGAAGCGGGAGAATTTCTCGTCATGGCGGAAGTTCCTGAAGCAAAAGGTGGGGAAATTCAACTCCTGCTAGAAAGTGCTGGAGGACAAGAAATTGCTATTAATTCCATGACTTTACCGCGTCCTTGTCCCGGGACTTGCAATGGTCCAGAAGATTTATCTCCGGAAGTCCGAACCCATCTTTCTCCTGATGCTCAAATTAAGTTTATTCAACGATATAATGCGGTTCTGGCTGAAACTGCCGATGCCATGAAAGCTGAACAAGCTGCATGGGAAACCATTCATCAGGAGTATGAAGAAGATGAAAATGGGGTTTGGTCTAAATCTAAGGTGACTGTCTAAGATATTGCTACCCATAAGGAGTGCGCCCGGGCGAAAGCGGTGTGGCACTCCAAAAAGGTTAGAGAATCCACCCTAAATGTAGAGGCGATTCGCGAATCGCCTCTACATTTAGGGTTTATAGAATTCCTAAATCAGTTGTGGAAGACGTCGGCGGCCCCCAACCGTCGGCGGCCCAGCCCTTCGACTTAGCTCAGGGGGAGAGGGGAGAAGAAGATGTTATAAATCATTTAGGACTGCTATAATGGTAACGATTGCATCAGCATTGTTAAATTTTTATAATGAATTGAGATAACTTTCGGTTTATATGATTCAATCAGATTAACCGACTTTCATAAAAGGGGGAAAACCATGAAACAATATCTCTGTACTGCCTGCGCCTATGTTTATAATCCCGAGGAGGGAGACCCAGACTCGGGAATCTCACCGGGAACTGCGTTTGAAGACATCCCCGAGGATTGGGTTTGTCCGGTTTGCGGGGTGTCTAAAGAGGATTTTGAACCCGTTTCAGATTAAATAAATGGAATTTATTGGGGGTTGATGAAAAAACTTTTAATTACCGGATCGAGTGGATTTCTGGGATGGAATCTCTGTCAATTGGCTCAATCAGAGTGGCAGGTTTTTGGAACCTATTGCTCTCATGAAATCAACATTCCTGGTTCTGAGTTGATGCCGGTTGATTTAACGGATTTCCCAGCCCTGAAATCTCTTTTTTTTGAAATTCGTCCGGATGCGGTGATTCATGCGGCGGCTCAATCTCAGCCGAATGTTTGTCAAACTTATCCCGAGGAATCGTACAAAATTAATGTCACGGCTGCAAGTGATTTGGCGGGATTATGTGGAGATGCGGAAATTCCCTGTGTTTTTACTTCGACAGATTTAGTGTTTGATGGGTTAAATCCGCCTTATGCTGAAACCGATGCAGTTTGTCCAGTGAGTCGGTATGGTGAACAAAAGGTGCAGGCGGAGGCGGAAATGGCCGATCGCAATCCGCAAACGATTGTCTGTCGAATGCCGCTGATGTTTGGGGAGGGGGGACCCGCTGCCCAGAGTTTCCTCCAGCCGATGTTACAAACCTTGCGATCGGGACAAGAATTAGCCTTATTCACTGATGAATTTCGGACGCCGGTGAGTGGTCAAACTGCGGCCCAAGGGTTATTATTCGCCTTAAAACAGAATGAGAAATTGCTGCATTTAGGGGGAAAAGAGCGGGTGTCGCGATATGATTTTTTTGAGCAAGTGATTGAGGTATTAGAGGTTAAGCAGGGGCGGATTAAACCCTGTCGGCAGCAAGATGTCAAAATGTCGGCCCCTAGACCCCCGGATGTGTCTTTGGATAGTTCTAAAGCCTTTAGGTTGGGCTATAATCCGTTATCGTTGCGCTCACAGTTAGCTGAGTTATTGGGACGGGTTTGAGGGGTTTGATTTGGGTTGAAGGATAGGACAAGCAATTGTAGGGTGGGCACTGCCCACCGTAATTCAGGTGGGCAGTGCCCCATACGCATCAAGCTAAGGCTTCCATCCTTACGGGTTAAACGTTTTCAGGGATGGGGCCTCCGAAGAAACTATCCAGGTAATGGATATGGCTGT
>JAABSJ010000257.1 GCA_011390515.1 Oscillatoria sp. | reverse complement strand
CTGAAGTCGTTACTACGAACAATTGGAACGACTGAAGTCGTTACTACGAACAATTGGAACGACTGAAGTCGTTACTACGAACAATTGGAACGACTGAAGTCGTTACTACGAACAATTGGGACGACTGAAGTCGTTACTACGAACAGCCTCCTCCATCTTCCCTCACCGACCTAAATCATGTAACCCATGAATCACCTCTACACAGTGCTGAGTGACCGACTCCAACACCTCTCGCTTCGTGGAAGATGGGGCCGGGATCGCCTCGCCGATGCGGATGGTCACCGGAACAGGTTTGGGAACGACACTGCCTTTTTTGACGATCGCCTGAGTGCCCCAGAGACTCACTGGCAATATAGGGACTTTAGCCTTAGCTGCAATCAGGGCCGCACCGAGTTTGGGGTTGTGAATGCGACCATCGGGACTACGGGTGCCGTCTAAGAATAGCCCCGTTGCCCAACCTGCTTCTAGGGATGATAATGCCGATCGCATTGCCGCGCGATCGCTCTCTCCCCGACGGACTGGATAGGCCCCATACAGAGAAATCACCTGTTTTAAACCCGGCACCTCAAATAACTCTTCCTTTGCCATAAAAGCAACCGGACGGTTCATACAGCTAGACAGAATCGGAGGGTCGTAATCACTGGCATGATTGCTTACCACCACTAGAGGGCCGGACAGTGGCACATTTTGAGCGCCATAGATCCGCCCTCGGAAGTAGGTATGCAGCATGGGGCTAACCACCGACCACTTCAACAAGTTATATAGAATTAAGCTGGCAACAGGTTCGCGGGTTTTTTCCACAAGAAATCAGCAATCAACGATTAGGAATCAGAACTTAGAGCGGTTTCCACCCTTATGAGGAGTAGGGTGGGCACTGCCCACCTTTCCTTCCGGTGGGCAGTGCCCACCCTACTTTAGGGTTAGCCCGCGCAGGCGGGCTTCGTCCGTATAGCCCCACCCTTTAGGGTGCGGGGTTAAAACAAACTATGTCTGTTTTGGAGAAAATTATGCTGGCAAGTCTGCCGCTGTGCTGACATTCGCGACGGCTAAATCGGAACAGGCACGTTTGATTAAATTACTCAGAACCTTGCCCGGTCCAATTTCTATCACGCTTTCGATGCCTTCTTGGGGGAGTTGTAACATAATTTCCCGCCAGCGCACCGAACCTGTCATCTGCTTAGAGAGACGCTGTTTTAACGCCTCAGCTTTGGTTTCTGGGGTGGGGTCGGTATTGGACAGAACCGGAACGATCGCATCGGTAAAAGGAACGGCATCGAGAGCTTTTTGGAACTCAGCTTGTGCGGGTTCCATGAAGGGGGAGTGATAGGCCCCGGCTACATTTAATTTGACCGCCCGTTTGACTTTGATGGCTGCAATCACGGACTCTACCGCTTCGGGAGTTCCAGAAATGACCACCTGTCCATCGCTGTTGTCATTGGCGAGGACGACATCGGGAGTGGCACTAATTTGAGCATCAAGCTGTTCCCGGTTAAAGCCAATCAGGGCGGTCATTTGACCCCCGGCAACGGTATTCATTAATTCGGCGCGATATTTGACCAGTTGTAATCCAGCTTCAAAGTCAAAGACGCCTGCGGCATAGAGGGCGACATATTCGCCTAAACTATGACCGGCAACCAGGTCCGGTTGTTGATGGCGATCGCGCATTAAATCAACCAGAATGCTCTCGACCACATAGAGACTCGGTTGCGTGTACAAACTGCTGCTGAGTTTATCTTCAGCGTTGGTGCAGATGTCCAAAACGGACCAGCCGAGAATCGTCTCAGCAGCGGTATATTTTTCTTGAGCAATGGGCAGTTTTGCTAAATCTACACCCATGCCTAGGGCTTGGGAACCTTGTCCGGGAAACACCCATGCTGTTTTCGTCATTTGTCAATTGGTCGTGATGATGGTTCAAATAAAGAGAGGGTAAAGAACTGGGCTTATCCCCCATTTGGTTTTTAAAAGCCGGTTTGCTCCTATGAGCACGCCACGGCAGGCTATAGCCCGATCGCCTTGCGCTCAGTCATACCAAATCCAGTTGGTAAAAGTCGGTTTTCGCTTTTAGCCCGCGCAGGCGGGCTTTGTCCGTATAGCCCCACCCTTGAGGGTGTGGGTTTTTGTAGACTAGAGCAACCGAATTCCGTATCAGGAAGCCTGTAAAAGCCCCACCCTTGGATAACGGAATGTTACACCGGGTGGGAAGGGTAAAATGCTATCGGTTAACCCCATTCAAAAATGGCAGAACCCCAAGTCAGTCCCGCACCAAAACCGGCAGCGGCAATGATATCGCCCGGTTTAATTTTGCCTTCGCGGACGGCTTCATCCAAGGCGATCGGGATAGAAGCAGCGGAAGTATTGCCATAGTTGGCGAGATTGCCCAGGACTTTATGAGTGGGAATGTTGAGTCGGACGGCGACGGCATCGAGAATGCGCTGATTGGCTTGATGGAGCAACAGCCAGTCTACGCGATCGACCTCGATATCGGCGCGATATAAGGCTTTTTCAATCACTTCCGGGACTCGTTTGACGGCGAAGCGGTAGACTTCTTTGCCGTTCATGTCGATGAACTGGTAGGTGCCTTGGCCGACTGAAATCGTTGGAGTCAGGGCTTTCTCTTGGGGTTGGAAAGCCAGGGTCAGACAGTCATTTTGGCTGCCATCGCTGCACAACTCAAAACCGAGGAGGCGATCGCGAGTGGTATTGGCTTGCATAACCACAGCCCCCGCGCCATCGCCAAAGAGAATACAGGTACGGCGATCGCCCCAATCCACCCAGCGCGAGAGGAGATCAGCCCCAATGACTAGGACATTTTTGTACACCCCCGTGCGGATAAATTGGGCAGCAGTGACGAAACCAAACAGAAACCCAGAACAGGCAGCGGTGAGGTCGAAGGCGACTGCCCGAGTTGCACCTAGATTGGCCTGAATTTTGGAAGCACTGCCAAACAGGTCATCTGCCGTGGAAGTCGCTAGAACAATCAAATCCAGGTCGGTGGGTTGAAGACCCGACATGGCGACTGCCTGGAATGCCGCCTGAGTCGCCAATTCCGTGAGGGATTCTGTTCCAGAAGCCACTCGTCGGGACCGAATCCCAGTGCGAGACTCGATCCACTCCTCCGAAGTCTCCACCATTTGACACAGTGCTTGATTGTCTAGGACGTTCGCGGGAGTCGCTGAACCGCTTCCTGTAATTGCAATGCCTACCCCTATTTCTTTCAAACTGATTCTCCCTCGGTCGGTTCTTGAGTCATACGCGGTTGTTTCGAGTATCCAAAGGCGCGATCGCAGCCGGATCGGTGCCGTCAATGTTCAACCGTCAACTTTCAGTCGTCGGTTCGGGTACTGCGGTGAGCTGCTTCTGTGATTCAAATTGGGACTGCATTCGATCGAGCACATTGTGGTCGATCGCATCTTTTGCCAAGCGAATCGCATTATAAACCGTGGGGCCTTGAGAACTGCCATGAGTAATAATGCAAATTCCAGCTACTCCCAATAATAAGCCGCCTCCCCGTTCGACATGATCCACCCGTTGCTTAAACCGTTTCAGACTCGGTTTTAACAGGCTCACCCCGATTTTCCCCATGATTCCCTGGGTTAACTCTTCTTTGAGAATATTCAGAACAATTTCCCCAAGCCCTTCAGCGAACTTCAAGACGACATTGCCAGCAAAGCCATCACAGACGATCACATCAAAGTTACCCGACAGAATGTCGCGACCCTCCGCATTCCCAAAAAAGGGTACCAGGGGATTGTCCACCAACATCTGATGGGTGCGAACCGCCTGATCATTGCCCTTAGAGGGTTCTTCCCCGATATTGAGCAGCCCAACCTTGGGTTCATCTACCCCCAAAACGTATTGACTGTAAATCGTTCCCATCACCGCGAACTGTTCTAGGAACTTGGGACGACAGTCCACATTCGCCCCCACATCCAAAATCAGAACGGATTTATTGGGAACAATAGTCGGAAAAATGGCACCAATAGCTGGCCGGTCAATTCCGCGCAGCCGCCCCAAATGTAATAGGGCCGCTGCCATTGCCGCACCGGAGTGCCCTGCTGAAATAATGGCCTGAGCTTGGTTTTTCTTCACCAATTCCATAGCCACTCGAATGGAAGCATTGCGCTTCCGTTTTAAAGCGCTTAAAGGCTCCTCGTGCATTTCCACCACTTCATCAGCCGGAATAATTTCCACCTGATTCAGATTGGGGAAATTGGCGTCTTTTTGATGTTCCTTGATGCAGGAGTCGATCTTTTCAGGATCGCCGACCAAAAGAACATCTACGTCCAACTCCGAGGCGGCTTGAAGCGCACCCGTAACGATTGCTGCAGGGGCATTATCCCCGCCCATAGCATCTATAGCGATCCGTGCCCGTGAAGATCCCATTGATCGAAGTCATAGAAACCTTACAAATTTTACCAGAAGCCTTATACCATCGCATAACTCTTGCGAATTGTTTCTGAGGATAAATTTTTTTCGGGGGATTCTTCCCGGGCAAGTCTATAAAAACCCACACCCTCAAGGGTGGGGCTACACGGACGAAGCCCGCCTGCGCGGGCTAATTCAGAAAATCGACTTTTAACAACCGGATTGGGTATTAGAAGCGAAATCCGGGTGTTGATCCCGTGGTGATCGCCCCACCATTCCTGGCGTCTTTTGAGGGGATCGCGCACAAAACCCTGTAAAAAGGATAAAGAACGCTTGAAGAATTTGTGGTGATGCTGGATTTACTCAGTTCCGGTTTGCTTTCGGTGTGGTTGGATATGATGGGGCTCAAACTCCCTCGGGAAAATGCGGTGGAGTTAGTCCTAGGACCCGCAATTCCCGGCTATGTTCTGGCTGAGATTGCCGATCCACCTACCGAACAGCAGGTACAGCAATACTTGCAGGGATTGGTCTCTAAGGGCCTCTCGGCTGAAGGTCAAGGGGTCTGGGTGCAATCGAGTCATCAACTCCTAGCGAATCACCAGGGGACAGTTCCCCTCCCTGCCGCTTCAATTACGAAAGTCGCCACCTCTTTAGCTGCTTTGTTAACCTGGGACATCGATCATCAATTTGAAATCCTGATTGGGACCACGGGTAAAATTGCCGATGGGGTCTTGCAAGGGGATTTAATTGTGACGGGAGGAGATGACCCCTTTTTCATTTGGGAAGAGGCGATCGTTCTGGGGAATACCCTCAATCAAATGGGAATTCGTCAGGTGACGGGTAATTTAATTATTACCGGCAACTTCTCGATGAATTTTTACGAGAATCCCGAGGTGAGTGCGCAAATGTTGCGAGAGGCACTCGATGAGCGTCTGTGGACCCATGAGGCGGCCCATGCCTATTGGCAAATGGCACCGGGGACTCGGAAACCCCAGGTGGCGATCGCCGGACAAATTGCGATCGCCTCCCAACCCATTCCCAACCAAACCCTCTTAATCCGCCATCGGTCCTTGCCCTTGCGTGAACTGTTGCAACAAATGAACATTTACAGCAACAACGTCATGGCCCAAATGTTAGCTGATGCCTTGGGCGGCGTCAATCAAGTTCGTCAACTCTCCGCCAAAGCTGCCGGAGTTCCCCTATCAGAAATTCAACTGATTAATGGGTCCGGTTTGGGACGAGAAAACCAAATTTCTCCTCGGGCCGCTTGTGGAATGTTTATGGCCCTCCAACAACTTTTACAACCGAAAAACTTCACCTTAAGTGACCTATTTCCCGTCGCGGGTCGAGATGGCGGCACAATGGATTACCGAGAGATTCCCGGAGGGGCCGTAGTCAAAACCGGCACCTTATGGGATGTCAGCGCCCTCGCTGGAATCCTCCCCACCCAGGATAAAGGGTGGATTTGCTTTGCCATTCTCAATCGAGGCAATTATTTAGACGGATTCCGACAAGAACAGGATAAACTCTTACACCAATTCTTACAGACCTGGCACACCACCCTGATGCCCCCATCGCAAATCCATAACCTGTTTACCGGCTATTCCAGCCAAGGTCATGTAGATGCCGTGAAACGCAATGAAATTCTGTTTGAGTATGGAGGATAACTGATTATAAAATTACCCCAATTCAGGGAATTTTATAACTATTAACTTCCTCAAATTCAGATAGTTTTTACCGGACCCAACCCAATAGACCTCTGGCAAAATACCGGATTGATCCCCCCAACCCCCCTTAAGAAGGGGGGCTTTAAAGAATTTTGCAAGAAGTCTAATATCTGTAGAGGCGATTCGAGAATCGCCCGACAAATCCGTAATCATATTACCCAACCCAACCCAATCTCTCCCAACATCTGTAGAGGCGATTCGAGAATCGCCCGAAAAATCCGTAATCATATTACCCAACCCAACCCAATCTCTCCCAACATCTGTAGAGGCGATTCGAGAATCGCCCGACAGATCTAGAAGCAATGCATCTGTACTATTTTTCAAAAATTATCACTAATCTATTGCATCAAATCCGGCTAATCTTCCGAGGTAAACTGAGTAGAAATGCTAGAAACTTTCATCTGACAACGGGAATTATTCTTGAACAAAACTTCAAAAAAAGCTATAATATTGAGTTTGGCAGTCAAAGGCGCGATCGCGTCGGAGACCTGACCCGTCGTGTAGCCTCAAAAAAGGGTAAAGTCAGCCGTGGTAGTACAAGCGTCCAACAACAGAACCTACGAAGCCAAAACTCAAGAAATTGCCAAGCAACTCCTGGCGGCAACCCAGGAAAAGCGCTCATTTTTCGCCCAATTGCAAGACCAAATGCGCTGGGATGATAAAATACTCGATTGGGCGATGAGCAACCCCGGTCTACGGGTCCAGCTATTTCGCTTTATTGACTGTCTCCCCGCCTTACGAAGCAAACCCGAAATTGCCCGTCACTTACAAGAATATTTAACCGTCGAAGAAGTCGAACTCCCCGACGCCCTCAAAAAACTAATTGGGTTTAGTGGAGGCGACTCAGTTCCCGGTCAAATTGCAGCCACCACCGTATCCACTGCCGTTGAAACCCTGGCGCAAAAATACATTTCCGGGGAAAACATCAAGCAAGCCCTCAAAACCATTGAACGTCTGCGCAAAGACAAAATGGCCTTTACAATGGACTTGCTGGGAGAAGCGGTCATTACCGAAGCTGAGGCGCAATCTTATCTAGAACGCTACCTAGATTTGATGACTCAACTCACCGATGTTGCCAAAAAATGGTCTAAAGTTCCTCAAATTGATGAAGCGGATGGGGAAACTATTCCTCAAGTGCAAGTTTCTGTCAAATTAACGGCATTTTATTCCCAATTTGACCCGATTGATGCTGAGGGCAGTGAAGCGCGGGTTATCGATCGCATTCGTACCCTCCTGCGTCACGCCAAAGAAGTGGGGGCAGCGGTCCATTTTGATATGGAACAGTATCATTATAAAGACCTCACCCTGTCCATTCTCAAGCGATTGCTGATGGAAGAAGAATTCCGCAGTCGCACGGATATCGGAGTCACCTTGCAAGCCTATTTACGCGATAGCAAGCAAGATTTGCAAGGATTGATTGACTGGGCAAAAGAACGGGGAAATCCGGTAACGGTGCGTCTGGTCAAAGGGGCATATTGGGACCAGGAAACGATTAAAGCGATTCAAAAACATTGGCCGCAACCTGTTTTTAATGATAAAGCAGCCACCGATGTTAATTTTGAAGAAATGACTGAGTTGCTGTTAGAAAA
>JAABSJ010000256.1 GCA_011390515.1 Oscillatoria sp. | reverse complement strand
TGGTACGAACTTGATGGTGGCGGCTTTGTCTGTAAATTCGGTCCAAGAGCTTATGAGACAGTTCGTTTATTTCACGTATGAATATCATTTTTTCTGCTTGATGGGTTTGACATTTATCTAGTTTAGCATATTTTTGGCTCAGTGTAATTATTTTTGTCTACCTGCTTAGGTGAATTTTCAGTAAAGTTCTGTAACAATTTTAAGGGCAGAGGTTGATCGGTAGGTCATTTTTACCCGACGAGATTATAGCGAGTCTAAATCAGTTTGGCAAAAGCATCGTACTTTTTCAAATTAGGAAAACTAACCCACGCGGTCTTAAGTGATGCATTATCCCGCAACATAAAATACCTCCGCTGTGCCTAAAATTTCTTTGCGGCGAATCCAGTTCGGACTTTGGGCGATCGCCTCCTTATCCACACAGTCTACTTCTCGGCCAAAAATGGTTTCTAATTCTTGCTCCATGCGGACAGAATCCAGTAAACTCCAATGAGCATCTGGTGCAAAAGTAACCAAAACATCAATATCGCTATCTGGTCGAAAATCCTCCCGTAAGACTGAACCAAACAAGGCAAATTCAGTGATTTTCCACTGTTGACAAAACGCCTCTATTTTATCCCTCGGGAGTTCAACTTGAGTTTTGACCATCTTTCCTCCTTTATTCCTGATTTTGCAATTGCTCTTTCACCCAATTTCTAAAATTTCTTAATGCTGCCATTTGTCCCATGCTGCGGCTTTTTTGAATGAATTCTGGAATCGCAGCAGTAACCGTAATTGGTGAGAAGGTCGGACTCTCATCCCGCTGAGTATATTCCTCACCCTGCAACTGAAAGATTTCCAAACCTCTGCGCCGGTAGCGCCAAACTTCGGGAATTTTCAAGGATTGATAAATGGGAAATTTATTGAGAGACCCACTGGTAATATCCACTTCAACGACTAAATCTGGAGGCGGGTCTACAGTTAGGTCAATTTTGAGTTGACTTCTCACCCGAGGCTCATTTTGAATGTAATAGCATTGATCCGGTTCTAATCCGCGCTGAATATCTTCTTTTTTCCAGGTAGTAGAGCCTAAATTCCTTAAATTAAGATTTAATTCGTCTGCCAACACGACAATACAATCATGGATAGATAAACTGTAGCTTTCATGTTCTTGTGATGGAGTTATAAGTTCTAACGTTCCTTGGTCATAGGCAACCCTTACCCTACGAGTATTTTTTAAGTCCCATAAGAGTGCTTCGTAGGTTTGCCAACGGATATTAGGTAAAATAAGGGGGGGTGTTCCCTCTGCATCGCCTAATTCCGGAGTGATTGTCAGGGGTTCTCCGGTCCGGTTTGGTGGAATTCTTACCATACTTTTTTCTCCAGATATTCGGGTTGGACCTGAATCGACTATCCTAATTATTATGAGCCTTAGAATTTATGGTAATCGGTTACTGAAAACTTTACCGGGTGAGCAAACTCGACCGACTGCGGCACGGGTGCGCGAAGCGGTGTTTAATGTTTGGCAAGGGAGTATTGCTGGATGTCGCTGGTTGGATTTATGTGCCGGTGCCGGGACGATGAGTGCAGAGGCGTTATGTCGAGGTGCTTTAGAAGTTGTGGCGATGGAACAGTCTCCTCGTGCCTTGGCGATTATTCGGGAAAATTTGCAACGGGTGAAGCAGGCGGATCAAACGGTGGACATTCTGCGCGGTGATGTGATGGCGCGGTTGAAATCTTTGCAGGGTCGGCAATTTGACCGGATGTATTTCGATCCGCCTTATGCCAGCAGTCTCTATCAACCTGTGTTGGGGGCGATCGCCCAGTATGAACTCCTGGCACCCGATGGAGAAATTGCGGTGGAACATCGCAGCGATCGCCTGACCCTGGACCCGATTCCCACTCTGGAAATCCTTCGGGAACGCCGTTACAGCAATACCACCATCACATTCCTCGGGTTATCCGATGAGTCAGCAAGGGATTTGCATAAAAAAAATTCTGCATTAGAAGTTGGGTAGAATTATTCAAGCCCCCCTTAATAAGGGGGGTTGGGGGGATCTCTTCTCAAAGATTTTGAAGAATTTATTGTTTGGAGTTCCCCAAATTAAAACAGCGATCGCCTCTCCCAGGTTCAGAACCCGAAAGCGGCGATCGCTGTTGTTTTAGTCAGGAATCAGCGACTGGTTTACAAACCCAAATCGTTCCCGCGCTTGTACTGCTGGTAAGCGGCGACAAACAAACCAGCTAGAGTCACCACAATCAAACCCAACACGATGCCAGACAGTAACGGTTCAACCACGTCTATGAATCTCCTTTGCAACTAGGGTTATATTTTAATATTTGAACCTCCCCACGTCTAAAGCCGGGGGATTCCTGCCTACCCCAAAGGGCGACAGCGGGACATTCAATGATCCCTCTAGACCATCAAAACACCTATCCCTAAAAGAGATGATGCAATTTGGCTTACTTCTTTATTGTTCTTGCTTTCGGGATTCACCACAAAGCCTGTTCGGTACGCTCTGCATTCTGATATCGCTTGCCAGTTGTATAGGCTTGCGGATCAAGGCAGTAGTGACTTACTGTGCCGGAATTTCACCGAAGACGTGAATGCAACAACCACTCTACCATGCAGATGATTATTCTTAATCGCTTTTAACACTGTTGGCTTATATCCCCAAGGATAAATCCGGGGGCTTTACGCCGATTCTTGGTAAAGGTTTCTTGCAATTCTTTCATCTAAGCACAGTCGGCCAAAATGGCACTCTTGGCATTGGACGAGGCGGAGATCTCCTGAGCAGGGGATTTCCAAGGGTTCCCGAGGGTTTCCCAGAAATTGCCGTGGAATGCCCATTCTGATCGCAAATGTTAAGCTATGTTATAAAATCATACAATATTTGTACATCCCTTGAAAACCACCTTACCCTTGACTAACGATCTCGCCAAACCTGAAGCAGTAGAACCTTGTCCCGTCACAAGTGGGGCGATCGCCTTTGGTGCGCGAAGCGCAGTCATCGTCTTTATTCTGGTGGGTATTATCCTCGGGATTATTCTCGCCCTACAATTACAAGTCTCGGATCCTTATGTGAAAACCGTCTTAAACCTTGATGGAGACTCAATTCGGGGTCATGCCATCTTCCAAATGAACTGCGCGGGTTGTCATGGCATCCAGAATGGACGGCAGGTGGGACCCAGCCTCACCGGGGTTTCTCAACGGAAATCCCCCGTGGGTATTATTAATCAGGTGACGGGGGGCAAAACTCCACCCATGCCCCAATTTCAACCGAATCCTCAAGATATGGCGGATTTGTTGAAATATGTTCAAAGTCTTTGAACCTAGCCGTGTCAAGATGTATTTGTAGGGACCCAAGGGGATTGCCTGAAGAGGGTTTGGTGACCAAACCCCTACCTGGGTTTTGATTTATCCCCTTTCAAACTGTTGGGTGTAAAATTTGGCATATTGTCCCTCTCGTTCCAAGAGTTCCTGATGGGTGCCAGATTCGAGGATTTGTCCCTTTTCCATGACTAAAATGCGATCGGCGCGACGTACAGTGCCCAGACGGTGGGCAATAATAAATACGGTGCGGTTTTGCATTAACCGTTCTAATGCTTCTTGGACTAATGCTTCCGATTCTGAATCTAAGGCAGAGGTAGCTTCATCTAATATCAGGATTCGGGGATTCAGAAGTACCGCGCGGGCGATCGCAATTCGTTGCCGTTGACCCCCAGATAAATTAACCCCTCTCTCTCCCACCCAACTCTGATATCCATCGGGCAGTTTTTGAATAAACTCATCCGCATTAGCAATTTTCGCCGCTGCTTCAATCTCATCTAAGCGATAATCAAGTTGTCCAAACGCAATATTTTGGGCAATACTTCCCGTAAATAAAATGGTTTCCTGGGGAACGATGCCAATTTGACGGCGTAAACTGGGAATAGTCACCTCGCGAATGTCAATTCCATCAATCAGAATTTGTCCCGATTTCACATCATAAAACCGAGGTAACAGATTGACTAAGGTGGTTTTACCCGCCCCCGAAGCACCGACTAAGGCGATCGCCTCTCCCGGGGAGGCGACTAAACTTAACCCCTGCAATACCGGCACTTCTTCTTGGTTTTTGGGGTTGAGAATCGGTTGAGTGGCGTAGGCAAAGGAAACATTGCGATATTCCACCTTTCCCGTCACTGCCGGTAAGGCGACTGCACCCGGTTTTTCCACCACCGTTGCTTCCACCGCAAACAATTCAAAAATTCGGTCTACCGATGCCTCTGCCTGTTTAAATTCATTATAATTACTCGTCGTCAAAGCAATGGGATTAATCACCAACGCCACTGCCGCGACATAACTAACAAATTCACTTCCGGTTAGATTGCCTTGGGAAATTTGCCATCCTCCGAGAAAAAATAACAATAACACACTTAATGCTTCTAAAAATCCCACCACGGGAAATTGAATCGCCTTTAATTGTTCCGCCCGATATTTCATCCTGCGATTATGTTCGGCTTCTTTATAAAACCGCTCAATTTCATAGTCTTCAGCCGCAAAGGCTTGAACTAAGCGAATCCCACTAAACACTTCAGAAATTAACGCCGATAAATTAGAAATTTGGGTTTGACTGCGCCGGGAAACAATTAATAATTTATTGCCAAACCAACTGACAATAATTGCCATAAATGGGGCGATTAACAGGGTAGCAAAGGTGAGTTGCCAATTCAAATAAATCATGTATCCCACTACCACCACCAGTTGCAAAACGCAGGGTACGAATTGATGGAAAAATTTATTGACCACTTCCCCAATCCGGTCAATATCTTCCGTGAGGCGATAGGAAAGGTCGCCGGTTTTGGCGGTTTCAAAAAAGCCGAGATTGAGCTTGTGGAGGTGGCTATAAATGGATTTGCGGAGGTCGAGGGCGATGGAGAGGGCGGCGGAAGCCATCAGGGAATCTTGACCATATTGGACGATTCCTTGACCGAGGAAAATCAGCGCACCAATCCCCGCTAATCGGGCGATCGCCACCACATCCCCGGCCCCAATAAAATTAGCAATCCGACCCGCTAACCAGGCTTGCAGGGGCCAAAAGACGGTAAAAATCAATGTACAAATCAGCGCCCGGATGATGGTGTTCCAGTGGGGACGCAGGTAAGGTAGCAGTAACCAATAATGCGATCGAGACAATTTTAGGGGTTAATAATTGAGGGTTAATCTGACATCTTGGACCTGTGGCAACACCCGACGGGGGTTAAAACCCCCGTCTAACAGCTAAAGTCGGTTAAAACCGACTAAGAATACCACTGGGTAAGACTTTCAGTGGCAACATCCGTCCGCCAATCGTTTAAACGTTGGCGGCCTGTAGGGGCGCGAGCGCGATCTCCCCTACGTCGGTTAAAAACCGACTAAAAACACCCCTGGGGAAGACTTTCATACCAAATCCGGTTGTTAAAAGTCGGTTTTCGCTTTTAGCCCGCGCAGGCGGGCTTCGTCCGTATAGCCCCAGGCTTCAGCCTGCGGGTTTTTGCAGACTTTGACAACCGGATTCCGTATGAGATGCTCCCGGCTTTTTTTGTCGGACGGGGTTCGGTGTTTAGCATTTTATTACCCATTTACGACGAAAGCGATGGGGAATGGTGAAGGAATAAACTTGTTGAAACATTCCATAGAGATCCCCCCAACCCCCCTTAAGAAGGGGGGCTTTTTTTACCGATTTTTAACCCCACTAACAAGACCCCAAACCGGGTTTCTGCGATCATTATACCTCTGGCAAAATTCTTTAAAGCCCCCCTTCTTAAGGGGGGTTGGGGGGATCAATCCGGATTTTTGCCAGAGATCTAGTGTTGCTGGATTGCCTAAGTTGATGAAAGAAACCCGGTTTCTAAACCCCCATCCTGTTTGATTATCCCCGCATTTCCAAAGGCAAGAAGATCGTCAGCACTTGTCCATGTTGGTGACGGTTGCGGACAATCAGTTTACCTCCCAGGGCTTGAAAGAGGTTTTTAGTCACGCTCAGATTTAGACTAAGATTGCCAGTTTCCGGCTGAAACATCAACATTTGACCGAGAGATTTGAGGGCCTGAGTCCCGGAAACCGAGGGTTCGGAATTGACGGAGGCATGGGTTTGGGAGTGGAGTTCTACCTTCAACTGATGACCCGCCAGGGATATTTCTACCCGGAGTTTGCCTCCGGCAGGTAAGGTTGAGGTGAAGTTATCGATCGCCCC
Source organism: Oscillatoria sp. (assembly GCA_011390515.1). GTDB lineage: Bacteria > Cyanobacteriota > Cyanobacteriia > Cyanobacteriales > Laspinemataceae > Laspinema. The sequence continues at coordinate 1,552 of JAABSJ010000256.1, read as the reverse complement.
GGTGAGGACTTGATCCAACAAGGAAGGGTCACTGACCACTGAGGGCATTTTTTGCGGCAAAATCACATCTAAGGTGAGGTTGCGTCGGCTGGCTTGTTTTTCCCAGCGCGGGATACAACTATTTAATACCTGGGTGAGGGAGGTGGAAGTCAGGTGCACTGGCGCGTGAGCATCCTTGGTGGTTTCCAATTCCACTGCCCGGAAAAACAACCCAAAGCGGTCGATTTGCTCGCTACATTCGCGATCAATTGCTTCTAAACGTTTGATAATCTCCGCATCCAGATGACGGCGTTTGAGTAAGAGTCGAGTGAGGGTGCGAATGGTGGCTAAAGGGGTTCTAACTTCGTGAGCGATCGCCTGTAATAATTCCACATCCAAGGCCGGGGCTTGATTTCGGACGTTCTTACTCGCCGCATCCCGCAGGTCATCTAAAGGCTGGTCGATCGCCGGTTTCCGGGGATTGGCCGTTTTAGCCGAGACGGTTCCCACCGCCTTTCCCCCCTTGGACCTCAAAGTTTTGGCCGTCGCCGGGTCCGGATTGCCTAGGGCCGTTCTCCGTTCGCCAGAGGTCGAAACCCTCGAATTCCCATCGGGACAAGATACCTCCCAGGAAATCTCCGCTTCACCATTGGCACAGTCCCCTCCAGATTGAGGTAAGGCCCGCATGGAGGAACCCCACCCGGTCCAATCTGCCGCGAATGCTTCCATTTCATCCAGCATTTCGCGATCGAGTTCTACGGGTTCGGGGAGATATTCCAGAAGCTGTTGGGTAAACTGACAAACCAGTTTGTAGTCTGGGGTGCGGGGTGGGAACTGTTGGAACTGCTGATCTAATGTGGAAATAGCGGTCTGATTTTTGAAGGGAAGCAGACGCGATCGCAACCCTTGCCACACTAAGGCGATCGTCTCTGGATCAAAGGAAAACTGGAACGCCGGTTGTCCCTCGGGGTTTAATCCCACCACCATGACGAGACTAAACCGCGCTGTCAAGACCAAACAAAATTGTTCTCGGGCCAGGGGGTCCCCGGTAAGCAGGGGTAAAACTGTGGGGTTGGAGGCATCGGCACCACTATCCGGGGTCAGGGGGAACGGGGAGGGGGGTAACCAGGCGCCAGACTGCTGCACCCCAGCAAAGGTCCAGGTGGAGAACTGTTCTAAGTGGGTGGATTGGGTTAAAACCGGGACGGGACCGGATAACACTAACCCTTTGCTAGAGAAGGAATGGCGGGTATCTGGGTCATTCTTTACTCGTTCGCCATCGAGGAGGTCATTCAGGGAGGCGACTGCCCCTTGCCATTGGCGATCGGCCCTAATTCGGCGCAACCAGACCGTTGCCGCATCCCGATGGGTTGTGGTCGAATTGCGATCGCCGGGATCTTCCCCAGTCAACCCCATCTCTAGGTCCGAGGAATTGTCGGTTCTCCCCCCCTGTGCTAAAACCTCGCTAATCGTTGGTAAGACCCACTTGTACACGGAAATATCCCCCTCTACAGTTCACTGGCTCAAATCCTTAATTTTCAATAATTGAGCAAGAATTTGTAATTTAAAACTT
>JAABSJ010000255.1 GCA_011390515.1 Oscillatoria sp. | reverse complement strand
GATTTGATCACTTCTTCTCCTTCGGTCAATTTGAAGGACGACAACCCAGTCCTTTTTATAATGAAGGGCGTTATTTAGCCCAGAATCCTGATGTAGCCGCAGCAGTGGCCGCCGGGGGAGTTCGTAGCGGATTTGAGCATTTTTTGAATTTTGGATTCTTTGAGGGACGCGATCGCCGGACTCAGTTATTCCACGAAGGTTTCTATCTGAATACCTACCCGGATATTGCTACCGCTGTTGCTGGAAATCTGCTCAATCTCGGATTTAATCATTACATTCAGTTTGGACAACGGGAAGGACGTAATCCTAATCGTTTCTTTGATGAAGGGTTCTATCGGACTATTTATCCTGATGTCGCCGCAGCGATAACCGCTGGAAGTTTTGCCAGTGGATTCGAGCATTTTGCGTTCGCCGGGGAAAGGGAGGGGCGGCTACCGAATCCGGGGTTTAGCGAACAGTTTTATCGGGCAACTTATCCCGATGTTGCCGCAGCAGTAGCAGCGGGCAGTTTTATCAGTGGATACGACCACTTTTTACGGTTTGGATCGAGAGAAGGACGGGTGGGAATTGGATAATTAGTCTATAAAAACCCACACCCTCAAGGGTGGGGCTACACGGACAAAGCCCGCCTGCGCGGGCTAATTCAGAAAACTGACTTTTACCAACCGGATTTGGTATTAGACTAGGGAGCAAGATGCTCCCACTCCCTTTTGGACTTATGCTTGCTTTGGATACCGAACCCTTTATGTAGGGGCGATTCGCTTTCTCGCCCCTACATAAAGATGTAATGTGTAAATCCTGACTCTATATAGCGGTTCCCACGGTTATGAGGTACAGATCTTTTTTAGAGGAGTGCGAGCATCTTGCTCGCTTTTGTCAATAGCGAGCAAGATGCTCGCACTCCAAAAATATACCTCATGCGTCCAGGAACCGATATATCAGTTTTGATTCCGAAGGTTATCCTTCTAATTAATCACCTCAACTTGATAGGTTTTGTCTTCCCATTTATCGCACTCCGTCCAGAAGAAGGTAAACTCAATTTGGGCTTGTTGTTCAGATTCAATCGCCCAATCGACAAACTCAATCCCAATTCCCGAGGATTGGGAATTTATTTCCGTAGAGGTTTCCCACGCATCATTCGATCCGCGTAACCGGAACGGGGCGATCGCCAAAATTCGGAGGGTCGATCCCGCTTTAACAGTGCGAATCTGGCGGTTAAACTTCCAGATATCCAGCTTGCGATTCTGCGGTTTCCCCCCGTTAATATAGCGATCAGCTACTTCCGGAATCAAATCAAACACTTGTCCATCCCGCCGCGATCGCAACAACTTAATATACTCCGAATGCGCCCATGCCAACGGCATCGCTGCCCCCGTAGGTCTTCCCAAGTATAACCCCAATTCCGGGCGGTCTTCTTCATCCCAGACTTGCTCAGATAACAATCCAGTTGAGGTAGCAAACCCTTCTATCCCTTGCAGGTAAGGGGTGATATCTCGTCCAGCGGCTAGTTCATAATGACCGCGTTCTCCCGTCAGTAGGGGCCATGCCCGCCCTTTGCCCTCACTCTTGAAAGGACCACCGTCTTCTCGTTGTCCATAACCATCGTGGTTATAACGATGCCAACAGGGACCATAGGGTGTATCGACTTTGATCACTGCATCGATTACTTTGAGGGAATCGACAATCAGAGGGTCATCGGGACTGCGAATGCCATAGCGAACCAGTTCTAAAAATCCGGCATCAACAATCTCACTGGCGAGAAAATCTGATTTCTGGTCCGAGGGTCGGTTGGCGATCGGGATGACTTTCCCCTGCAATTCTTCATCAGGATGAGGATCGTCAACCTCTACTGGATTAATCCGAACGTAGTGCCGAGGAATATCTGGCACTAAAGTTCCCTCATTCGTCACCGTCCAAACTTCCAGATGTTCTTCCAAAAAGTCGGCATACTCTTCTACAAAGTTAGCAACCCGTTCCTCTCCATACTCCCGCGCTAAAGCCCCGGCACAGATGAGCGCCGCAATATTAGCGGCCAAGGTTGAGGGAGAATAACCATTATTTTCTTCCCAACGCTCCTGCTCCGTAGCTGGGCCGCTATCAATCATATATCGTGCCGCATTAAGTACCATTGGATAGGGATCAAAGTTCCGCAGGGCTTTCTCTTGGTGCATCCGCCATGCTAGGGTAATAGGAAAGGACACCTGATCGAGCTGAGTTCCCGTCCAGTAAGGAGATCCGTTGAGCCAAAAGTTTTGGGCAAACCCACCACTCGCACATTGAGAAACAGCTAAATAAACTAAGGCTTCTAAGGCGGTGGCGGTATGTCCGGCAGCAAGTAACCCAGTAACGGTGTTCACCAGATCTCGCGGCCAAACTAGATGATACCCTCCTTGTTCCCGATCGCTTTTGGCATTACCCCAAGGAATAGATAAAGAGGCGATCGTGGCTCCGGCATAGGTTTTGTCTTCGTGAGCCAGTAGCAGGCTAAAGCTACTGTCATACAAATTTCCCCCATCTTCCGCGAGGCTTTGTAAGGGTAGGGCGGTTTCGCTGATTTGATTCCATTGCTGGATGTATCGCGATCGATGTTCCTGATATGGAATGTCGAGAGAGAGCAACAGGGTGGTGAGCGCGTCGTGGGGGCAATCGCCAAGAGCTAGTCCTAGGGTAAATTCCTGAACCTGATTGAGGTCGATTTCTCCCGTCAGGGCTACATTGCCCGCTTCGGCACAGTCAAATTCCCAGTCCATGCGATAGTTCTCGGCGAGGTCGGTCCACCCATCGCTTTCGTCGATGTAACCGCAGGAGAGGCGCGTAAAAGGAACGGTGGCTGCGATCGCCATCCACACTCCATCTTGTTTAGCTGTGAGGATTTTCCGTCCGGCAACTTCCATAATTGCCGCATTATCATCCCACCCGGTGATCCCCAGATGCGGTGAACAGACAACGTATAACTTGAGTTGGGCGATTACAGCCCGGTCCCCAGTTATCTTAGTGTTTTGCAACAAACAGGGAAATGTGGGGTCGGTGATCACTTCTTTGTGGATTTCATAGCGTCCTTCTGGGTCGGCATTGGTCATCCGATATCCCAAAACATGGGGTGCGAGACGTTCGATTTTAGGGTGGAGGTGGTCTTTTTCCTGGAGAATAAAGCTCTTACTATCGCCGATCACATACTGCAATTCTCGGATTTGGGGAGCATCAATGGTGGGATAATAAACCTCCGTAACGACTCCCTGGGATAAGGTAAACCACAGGCGTGAGGAAAGTCCTTGAGCGGTTCCCACTCCGTCTTTATCTCCTCGCGTCCAATAGGGTTTAACCCCGGGTTTTCCAAAAGCAGGTTTGCTGTTATAAACGATAGTCACAATCGATATTCTCCTCAGAAGTTTTGTTTTTTTTGCGGTCAGTCCCAGGGTGAGTTTTGTCTCAAAATTTAGAAACTCTCCCTCCTTTCTTGGGAGTTCTCTTGATTTTTAGTCAAGGGTTAAAGATAATAAGTGTTTAGGGCAAAATGGAGGGATAACGACCTGGACCGATCGCCGGGGCCACTAGATCAGGGCAGCAATGCGATCGCCAGATAAAGCCGGTAATACATGATCGCCAAAGGCTTTGATAAACTCCTCCTGTTGGCGGTTGACATTATGGAGAATCAGGCGGTTAAATCCCAGTTCCATATCATCGCGCAACCATTGGATCTGCTGTTGCAAATCCGCAGAAATCCTCACTTGTCCGTCCATGTCCTCGGGTTTGACAAACTGCGCGGCAGCCTCAAACTCTTCTGGAGTAGAGAGTTCAGCCAGAACTGAACTCTTAAAAATATTAGTGCGCCACTGTTCATAAGCCCCTTGGCGCGCTTCCTCCTCATTTTGAGCGTAAGACAGTTGCACCTTGACATACATGGGTTTCCCTTTTCCCCCACCCCGATGAAAGGCTTCAACGACTTTTTGGAGTTGTTCCCGAGGACGAGAGGTGGTCAACAGTCCATCGGCCCAGGACCCTACCCATTCCGCTGTTTCTAACGTAATCGCCGCCCCGAAAATAGGGGGTGAATCGTCGGGACGGGTATAAAGTTTAGCCTGTTGGACGGTGAATAACCCGGAGTGATTCACGGTTTCACCGGCAAACAAGGCGCGAATGATATCTACGCTTTCTTTGAGGCGATCGTTCCGTTCGGCTTTACTCGGCCAGCGATCGCCCGTAATCCGCTCGTTAATTGCCTCGCCGCTGCCTAATGCCACGGCAAAGCGGTTGGGGAACATTTCGGCGAGGGTTGCTACCGCTTGAGCGATAATCGTCGGGTGATAGCGTGGACCCGGGGCGCAAACGACGCTAAACGGTAAAGCGGTTGCCTGCATTGCCGCCCCTAACCAGGCCCAGGAAAACCCACTTTCTCCCTGGCGATCGTTCCAGGGTTTGAAGTGATCCGACGAAGACCCTGCGGTAAATCCAGCCCGTTGGGCCATCTGGATGTACTTAAGCAGCACGCTGGGTTTAAATTGTTCATGAGAAGCGTGATAAGCAAATTCAGTCATCGGGTTATTTAATCAATAAAAAACATGGATTTAAACCCCTTAAACCTGTTGGTCAATACAGCATTTAGTTCAGGGTTGAAACTTAGCCCAAATAGGTAGAAAGGAGGGCTACAAACGCAAATCCGCCGACAAAACAGAGTGTTTCTTGATAGTTTTCTTTTTCATGTTCGCTGGCCTCCGGCACCATATTTTCTACGACAAGGGTGGTCAAAATTCCAGCAGTGAACGCCAGTAGCATAAATTTAATCACTTCCGGTTGACCCACGACTACCCAATATCCCAGGGTTGCACCAATCACGGGAGGAAAAATAAAGGAAGCCGATAACATTTGGCGAAAGAGGGCTGATGTTTTAATCTGCTTAAAACTAGAAATTGCTGCAATTCCCGTAGGGATATTGGCCAGGACATGACCCACGGCAACCATCAGGGCCAGACTAAAGGCAATGGTTGAACTGGTCCCCACCATTAAACCATCGCTAAATAAATCGACTCCTACGGCTACGGAAATTACCCAGGCTGAGGATTGCTTTTCGGATTTTTTCGAGCGTTTTTGGAAAAGTTTAATCCCTTTTCGCATCAGAATAAAAAAGCCACCACCGAGAACAAAGGCTAGGAAAATTAGCCAGGGTGGATCGGCTGCCAACATTTGAGGCATAATTTCAACACCCACCACGGACAGAATAATTCCGGCTGCGGCATGAAGAGTTAAACTTAAGTTACTTTTAGAGGGAGGAATAAATTCGGCGAGAAGTCCGCCTATATAGCTCCCGATCGCTGGCATGGCTGATAGAACTACGGTGCTTAAGTAAGGGTTCATAAGAGATGTTATGAAAATGTTGTAAATTTATAAAAAATCAAGGGGTTTTTTAATTCTATTTATTTTTTAATTTTTAGGGTTATTTTATGGAGGTAATCAGAATAAGTAGAATTGAAATTTTTAGGAATCCCTAACATTACCCAAAAGCGTCAAAGTTTTTCTGTTTGTTAGCAAAACCTTCAGGTTTAATTGAAGTCAAGCAAAAAAATTTTGAGTTTTTCAACCCTGCAACAAAGGCAGATTTTTTCAGTAAAATACTATTTTGAGCTTTATAGTTTATTCTGCTAATTATATTTAAAGAAAACTATGATTTGTTCCTCCTAGAGGAAGAGATTAAGACCTGAACGGCTAAAGATATTTCCGGAAAATTGCAGTACGATCGCCCTCGAAGCCTCGCCCTCTCTATCGGGGGTAATAAATCCCCGAAGCAGCCCTATTCCAGGAAAATGGCCGACCCGTGTCAAAATTTTTGAAGTTGTGCCACTGAGTTAAAAAACTCTCGGGCAATCCCTTTAGTAATCAACAGGGTACTTACCAGAGAAGCAAACGCCAGCATAAACATAATTAAAATTTGATAGGCGGCGGCACTCAGAGGATTGACCCCACTGAGTAATTGACCCGTAATAATCCCAGGCAGAGTCACGAGTCCGACCACCATCATGGTATTAATCGTGGGAATCAGTCCGGCGCGAATGGCATCTTTGCGGTAGGTAGCGATCGCCTGTTCTGGAGTCGCCCCTAAACATAAATAGGTTTCAATTTCCACCGGGGAAGCATTCAGGGTGCTCACAAATCTTTCCCCGGCGATCGCCCCACTGTTCATGGCATTTCCTAACACAATCCCCGTTAAAGGAATAATATATTGGGGATTGGTCCAAGCTTCCGGCTGTCGCAGAACCAACAAGTTAACGTAAACCAAGGTGATGGCACTACTAATGAAAATCGACCCCCACACCCAAGGCAACAGCCGAGGCACCTTTTGACTAATCCGGTTGCGGGCCACAATTGCAGCAATCGTCAGCATCACCATCAGGACTGCCAACACCGCCAGGGGATTTCTCCAAGTAAACACCGCTTCTAAGAAAAGTCCCACCATCAGTAACTGGATCATCGTCCTAGCACTGGCTAAAGCCAATTGGCCCTCTAATCCCAGGCGTTGCCATGCGGAGAGGGCGATCGCCAACCCCATCAGTCCCAGGGCTAATCCCAAATCGATAAAATCTAGTTCAATGCGCTCCATGCGGGTTCTGATTTGTGATAGTTTTGCTGATGCTTAGGGAAAGATGACTTGTACTCCACTGCCGATTCACTATAAAATGCCGGAAAAGTTTGGCATTTTCTGCTTTGCTCCCCCTGGCAAAATCTGATTGTATCTCAAAAAATGTATGGTGTAGAGGCGTGAATCATATCCCCCCCCTGGATCTCTCTTTGCAGTACCACACGATCGCCCAAGAAGTAGAAGCCTCAGTGTTAGCATTGTTGGCCTCGGGACGTTATATTGGCGGTCCAGTTGTGGCCGAATTCGAGCAACAGTTTGCAGCCTATATCGGCACAACCGAGTGCGTCTCCTGCAATTCCGGCACCGATGCCTTATATCTGGCACTCAGGGCCCTGGATATTGGCCCTGGGGATGAAGTCATTACCACCCCCTTCACGTTTTTTGCCACCAGTGAAACGATTTCCCGGGTGGGTGCAACGCCGGTGTTTGTAGATATTGTCCCCGAGACGTTTAATTTGGATGTGGAACGCCTAGAAGCGGCGATTACGGAAAAAACCCGGGGGATTCTGCTGGTGCATCTCTATGGACAGCCCGTGGATATGACCCGGTTAATGGCGATCGCTAATCAACACAATCTCGCCGTCATCGAAGACTGCGCCCAATCCACAGGGGCGACTTGGGCGGGACAACGGGTGGGGAGTATGGGTCATGTCGGCTGTTTTAGCTTTTTTCCCACGAAGAATTTAGGGGCCTTTGGCGATGGCGGTGCAGTCACAACAAATGACCCGGCGATCGCCGCTCAAATGCGGATTTTAAAAGAGCATGGGGCCAGTGGGCGCTATTATCATGAATCCGTGGGAATTAATAGCCGTCTCGATGCGCTACAGGCGGCGATTCTTCAGATTAAGTTACGCCATCTGGATTTTTGGAACGATCGCAGACGGGCGATCGCTCAAAATTATCACCGACTCCTCGCACCTCTGGCGGGAATTGTCCCCCCGCAGGAATTATCCGGGGGCCAAGGGGTTTGGAATCAATACACAATTCGGGTAAAAAGTCAAGAAAAAACTAGCCAACGGCGCGATCGGCTTCAGCAGCAATTAAATGAGTCAGGGATTGCGGCGACGGTTTATTATCCTCTGGCGCTCCATTTACAGCCGATTTATCAAGAGTTGGGGTATGCCTTCGGTGACCTGGCG
>JAABSJ010000254.1 GCA_011390515.1 Oscillatoria sp. | reverse complement strand
CGAGGGTTCCCTCTTTCAACGGTGGGGTTCCCCTAGGTCGGGGGATAAATTCTGTAGGGGCGCTTCGGGAAGCGCCCCTACGGCGGGGGTTAAAACGATTGGCGGCCTAACAGCTAAAGTCGGTTGAAACCGACTGAAAGTCTTATGATTTCATGTTTTTAGTCGGTTAAAACCGACTTTCGGGGCGCTTCCCGAAGCGCCCCTACAAGTGAGGCTGTTAACCCCTGAAAGTCTTATGATTTCATGTTTTTAGTCGGTTTTAACCGACTTTAGCTATGAGGCGGGGGTTTTAACCCCCGCCGGACCCCGCCGGACCCGCCGGACCCCCACCGGACGCCACCTTACCTTCAGGAACCGTCAAGTTCTATACTAAAACCATGCAATGTCTGATTCCCTCGGAATTGGATATCCATTTACGGGAGACCGCTGCATCAAAATATGGAACCCATTCCTCTTCCTTCCCCAATTCACTATGAACTGCTGCTGCAACTGTTGGAACGGCAAACCCTCTATGCCGTGAATCAGAATCCTTCCGCTAGGGAACAGGTGCAACAACTGATTGTAACCCTCAGAAAAGCCCAAAGCCAACAGAAGCAGCTAGAGTCCAAGTTTCAGCGCGAAAATATCCCGGTAGAACACCGTTGGTCCCTTAATGAAGTAGCTGCTGCTAAGACCCCAGGAAATTCAGCCAATCCTGAGTAAGCACCAAGCCCTTGCATCTAATCGCGTAACCCAGTAAAATCAAAGATTCGGGTGAAAGCGCATTCAGCAACAGCACTCGCCGGTACAGAGCCTGACGGGAGGCATCTATCGGAACTCCTCACACTTAAATTTAATTGTATTAGGACTAGATTCAATGGACGACAAGCTGATGCTAATGATTCCGGGCCCCACTCCGGTGCCAGAACAAGCATTGAGAGCCTTAGCCAAACATCCCATAGGCCACCGGAGCAAAGATTTTGAGGCAATCATCGCTGAGGTGACGGAAAATTTGAAATGGCTGCACCAAACTCAAAGCGATGTCTTGATGCTGACGGCATCGGGAACTGGCGCGATGGAAGCGGGAATCATTAACTTCCTGAGTCCAGGCGATCGCGTCATTGTCGGTAGCAATGGTAAATTTGGGGAACGTTGGGCGCAAGTTGCCAAAGCCTATGGCCTCACGGTAGACCCCATCACCACTGAATGGGGACAAGCGTTGGACCCCGAGGAATTCCGGCAAAAGCTGGAAGCAGATACCAACAAAGAAATTAAAGCCGTCATCGTCACCCACAGCGAAACCTCCACTGGGGTGGTTAATGACCTAGAAACCATCAATCGTCACGTTAAAGCTCACGGTCAGGCATTAATTATCGTGGATGCCGTCACCAGTTTAGGGGCGATGAATGTGCCGGTAGATGCTTGGGGACTGGATGTGGTCGCCTCTGGGTCACAAAAAGGCTTTATGATTCCTCCGGGACTGGGCTTTGTCTCCGTCAGTGCCAAAGCATGGGAAGCTTACAAAACGGCCAAATTGCCGAAATTTTATCTGGATTTGGGCAAATACAAGAAAGCTACGGATAAAAATAGCAGTCCGTTTACTCCCCCAGTTAACCTAATTTTTGCCTTGCAAGCCACCCTGCGGATGATGAAGCAGGAAGGGTTAGAGAATATCTTCAAGCGCCACGAACGGCAAATGAAGGCGACTCGGGCGGCAGCAACGGCAATGGGATTGAAACTCTATGCGCCGGATGATGCAGCAGCGCGATCGATTACCGCTGTGGCGACTTCCGATGCGGAACAAATTCGGTCCATTGTCAAGAAACGGTTTGATATTGTGATGGCAGGAGGACAAGACCACCTCAAGGGTGAAATCTTCCGGATTGGACATTTGGGATTTGTCAGCGATCGCGACATCCTCACCGCCATTGCTGCCCTAGAAGCCGCCTTGCAAGAAATGGGTAAGGCAACTGCTCAAGTTGGTGCCGGTGTCGCCGCTGCCGCCAAAATTCTAGGGGAATCCTAACCCACTCCCACCCAACCCCTCGTTCCCAGGCAGAGCCTGGGAATGCTCTAATGGAGGCTCTGCCTCCTAATACTCCCTACCCCTGAATTGGTGTATTCGTAGGGGCGCAATGCTTGCGCCCTGGGGCGAAACTCGTTTCGCCCCTACAGGCATCGGTTTTAGCTCTTTCCCTGTGTATTCGTAGGGGCGCAATGCTTGCGCCCTGGGGCGAAACCCGTTTCGCCCCTACAGGCATCGGTTTTAGCTCTTTCCCTGTGTATTGGTAGGGGCTTCGATGCTCGAAGCCCCTACAAAGGGCGCAAGCATTGCGCCCCTACAAGAAATAACGATTATAGACTGGAAGATGATGTTACCGACATCCGAGGGATTCACGAGTATCCACCCCGGTTTTCGGATTAACGCCACTGGCATTTTCACAGAGTTGCTTGACTTGCGCCCCATCTAAAATGGCATCGGTGAAATCGGCCCCGGTAACCTTCATCTTCTTGACATTCGCACCGAGAAACAGGGCCTCGACTAACACCGCATCGGTGAAATCGGCATTGGTTAAGTTGGTCCATTCCAGCATGGAATTGGTCAAATCCGCCCCATGAAAATTCGCCTCTTTCATCATGGAGAGGCTAAAAATGGCCCCCTCTGCCTGAACATTTGAGAAATTGGTGAATTGCAAATCCGCATTAGAGAACTCTGCGGTCCTTAAAAACTGCCCTGAAAAATCTTTGCCGGAGAGTTGGGCATTACTATAGGATAGCGGGGGTGGATAGTATTTATAGGCTTGGGCTAATGCCGGTGAGGGCATGAATAACAGCAGGATCGCTAAAACAGTAGCAGCTAAATGTCGCCAGTTCATAACGGGGTTTGTTAAGGTTCTTGATTTAGACTAACCCAGCAAGGTCTATAGTTAAGGTTACTCCATTTTGGGGCTAACCGGGCAAATTTTTGAGTACAATTTAAGTTGAAGTGACCCTGGAGACAGATTTATGATCGGTTTTATCATTACTTGGTTGGTGGCGGCCATTTCCCTGCTGATTACAGCCTATGTTGTCCCCGGTATCTATGTCGCTGGGTTTTCCTCGGCTGCTTTGGCTGCGATTTTAATGGGATTGATTAATGCCATTGTCAAACCGATTTTGGTGCTTTTGACGTTGCCTTTAACCATTTTGACCTTGGGGTTATTTTTGTTGGTGATTAATGGCATCACCCTCTCCCTGGTGGGATATCTTACCCCAGGCTTTGATGTCAATGGCTTTTTACCGGCTATTATTGGAGCTATCGTGCTCTCGTTGGTTTCCAGTGTGATCGGGCATTTGGTGAAAGAGGGAACGAATGCTTAGAAACCGACCCCATTTAATTTAAAATTCATGAAGATAAGCCCGCATCAGCGGGCTTTGTTTTGAAACAATAGAGGAATTAGGATACAATGGAACCCGTTAAAATCGGCATTATTGGGGGAAGCGGACTCTATCAAATGGAGGCGCTTAAAGAGATTGAAGAAGTGCCGATGAATACCCCCTTTGGTTCTCCTTCGGATGCGGCGATCGTGGGCAGTTTAGAGGGCATCCGGGTGGCTTTTTTAGCCCGTCATGGTCGTCACCATAGTCTGATGCCTTCGGAAATTCCGTTTCGGGCTAATATTTATGCCTTGAAACAGTTAGGGGTGGACTATATTATTTCAGCTTCAGCGGTGGGGTCTTTGAAAGAGGAGGTGAAGCCGCTGGATATGGTGGTTCCGGATCAGTTTATCGATCGCACTCAACATCGGATGTCCAGTTTTTTTGGCGAGGGAATTGTTGCTCATATTGGCTTTGGGGAACCTGTTTGCGATCGCCTCGCAGAAATCCTCGGGGATGCGGTTGCCAGTTTGAATTTACCGGAAGTTCATCTGCATCGCGGCGGGACTTATGTCTGTATGGAAGGACCGGCTTTTTCCACTCAAGCTGAATCTAATTTATATCGCAGTTGGGGGGCGAGTGTCATTGGCATGACGAATTTAACCGAGGCAAAATTGGCCCGGGAAGCGGAAATTTCTTATGCAACTTTGGCCTTAGTAACGGATTATGACTGTTGGCATCCGATGCATGATAGTGTAACGGTGGAGATGATATTGGATAACCTCCATGCTAATGCTGCCAATGCGCAAAAAGTGATTCAAGAAGTGGTCCGGCGGTTGGGTGAAAATCCCCCGGAAAGTAAGGCGCATTCGGCGTTGAAATATGCTATTTTAACCCCACTGGATCGAGTACCGCCTCGGATTAAAGATAAATTAAAGGTGATTTTGCAGAAATATTTGTAATACCAAATCCGGTTGTCAAAGACCGAATTTCCTCTTCAGCCTGCGTAGGCAGGCTTCGTCCGTATAGCCCCACCCTTGAGGGTGTGGGTTTTCTCCAGCCTGCGTAGGCAGGCTTCGTCCGTATAGCCCCACCCTTTAGGGTGTGGGTTTTTATTAACTACCCGGAAAGGGTTTTAAGTTCTTGTTCTAAATTACGGCGGGCGATCGCCTCTTTTTCCTCAAACATCAGGGGAGTAAAATACAGGCGATCGCGCTGTAATATTCCTTCCAAAAATTGGGTTCTCCCCCGACGATAGTCGGCTTCATAAAATGCCACAAATTCTCGACGAATCGCTTGGGTATAAAACTGATATTCTGAGGGTTCTGCCCCCAAAATTGCCCAATCTGCATCAAGGAGTATTTGAGTATCCAAGTCATCCTCTGCTGCTTCATGATGTTTTGTCCTGAAAATCAGGGTTTGGGTGGCAGCAATCGTTGAGGGGGGAATGTTTAATTTCAGTAATAGTTCCCCGGCATATTCTGCACTTTTTTCCTCATTATCCGAGGCAGTTGGGTCATAAATGACATCATGAAACCAAGTGGCTAAATAAATAGCCGGGAAATCCCTTGCTAGAGATTTCATGCGGTCCAAGGTTGCCATCATCAACTGAATATGACCGAGGTTATGGTAATATCGTTGGGGATGACAATAGGTAGTGACTAAATTAAATAAGACTTTTTTACCGACTTTGCGATCGGTAGAAAACTGTTCTAACAAGGCATCCCAAGTTAATTTGAGGCCCACTCCATCTACATAGCTCATGATCCACGCGATCGCCTAAAATAATCGTGTCCACACAACCAGTCTCCTCGGTTGTAGCCTGCAACTGCGGTCACTGTCAAACTTCACGAGAGTGATTTTCTCCAGGCATCTGGGGAAACGGAGGACCGGCGGCGGATTTTCCTGGAAAACCTGCACCTTTACCGGCGTATCGAGGCAATCCTTGTCTTATTAGACTTCTTGCAAAATTCTTTAAAGCCCCCCTTCTTAAGGGGGGTTGGGGGGATCAATCCTTTTTTTTGCAAGAGGTCTATTGGTGAATATCCCGGAGACTGTCTCAACTTTACCTAGGGCCAGGGTGCGATTAGCCTCAGTAAGTTGCCATGAAAATCCCGATAGAATTATATGATATAGTATTATCTCTTATTAACTATCTTCTTGTATTGTAGGCTACCATGTGGAAAAAAGAACTCTGGCTGGAAACTCAGTTCATTAACAATTTTTATCAGGGTCCTCTCCATAATTTAGTTTTTATTGATTTAGAATTTTTCCCAGTTTACATCACGCCCAACAAAGTTCAACAAAGGATTTTTGGCTACACAATTACTCGAATCCTAGAGTCTAATGATTTTCAATATATTAAAATTCAATTAATTGAAAATCATCGAGAAGAAAAACATCTGGTCAAAGAAATTATTAGCGACTTGCAATTATTACAAAGTAAGATTTTTGTTGGATTTAATATTATCAACAGTGATTTATATTGTTTAACGAAGCGCATCCGGTCCCTGAGACTCAAACCCGACATCAGTCCTCTGACTATTTTAGATTTGTATGACCCCAAACAATCTCGATATCGCGGCGGATTAAATGGATTATTTGAATATCTGGATATCAACATTGATAAACAAATCAATGGATTGTACATTCGCCGGAATGCCAAGCGCGTCCTGTCTCAAAAAGAAAATGCCGGTGAAATTATTAATAGAATTTACGAATATTGTTTAGAAGATGCCAAACATTATTTTTATATTGTCTCCAATTGGAAACAAAAATTCCCGCCTTTAGACCCGGACACCTTTCTCCAGTATGAGTTTAAGGTCAAGCGGTATTAAGCCCAGTTGACTTCTTACAAAATACTGGTATGATCCCCCCAACCCCCCTTAAAAAGGGGGGCTTTTTAGAATAACCTGTTTTTGAGAGGGTTCAAAGGGATTGATTCACGGGAATCTGCCCTTAAAACGCCTCTATTCCCTCAAACTTTTGAGTCTTTAGGGCATTGGCTGCTTCCCCACAGGTCCGGGGTGTGGGAAATAGTTTGTCAGGATTTGCCAATCCTTTGGGATTAAACACGCTACGGACCCATTGCATAGTTTCTAAATCAATTTCATTAAACATTTCACTCATGTAGCATTTTTTATCAGCCCCAATCCCATGTTCTCCGGTGAGACTTCCCCCGACTTTCACGCAGAGTTTGAGAATTTCTCCCCCTAATTCTTCCACTTGTTCTAAGGCCCCGGGAATAGCATTATCGTACAGAACTAAGGGATGGAGGTTGCCATCTCCGGCATGAAAGACATTCGCCACGCGATAGCCATATTTTTCGCTGAGTCTCTCGATTTCTTTCAGGACATAAGGCAGTTGAGTCCGGGGAATGACCCCATCTTGCACATAATAATCCGGGCTTAAATGTCCCGCTGCGGCAAAGGCTGCTTTGCGCCCTTTCCATAATTTCAGCCGCGTTTCTAAGTCACTGGCAGAGGTAATATTTCGCGCCCCATTCTGCTTGCAGAGTTCAGAAATTCGCTTTTTGTTTTTATCAACTTCTACCTGCAATCCATCAATTTCAACTAATAAAATGGCCGTGGCATCTCGGGGATAGCATCCGGTGGCAACGACATCTTCTACGGCATTAATGCTGAGGTTATCCATCATTTCCATGCCAGCGGGAATAATGCCTGCACTGGTAATCGCAGAAACGGCCGCCCCTGCGTCTTCAACGCTGGTAAAATCGGCTAAGAGGACGCAAATGGCTTCGGGGGTTTTGAGAATGCGAAGGGTGATTTCTGTGGCAATTCCTAATGTGCCTTCGGACCCAACAAATAATCCGGTTAAATCATAACCGGGCATTTCTGTAAGTTCTCCTCCCACATCTACAATGGAACCATCGGGCAGGACTAATTTTAAGCCTAAAACATGATTGGTGGTAACGCCATATTTGAGGCAGTGAACCCCGCCGGAATTTTCGGCAACATTGCCACCAATGGAACAGATAATTTGACTGGAAGGGTCGGGGGCATAATAAAATCCTGCGCCGCTAACGGTTTGGGTGACCCAGTTATTAATTACCCCCGGTTGGACGACTACTCGCTGATTTTCCAGGTCAACGTTGAGGATTTTTCGCATTAATGCGGTGACGATTAACACACAGTTTTCGATGGGTAATGCACCGCCAGAGAGTCCGGTTCCTGCACCTCGGGGTAACCAGGGAATGTTATGCCGATCGCAGATTTTAATCGCTTCAGAAACCTGTTCGGTGGTTCGAGGTAATACTACTAATGCCGGACGTTGGCGGTAACTGGTTAATCCATCACATTCATAAGTGAGGAGTTCTTCTTTTCGTCGGACTACTCCATTTTTACCGACAACACGTTCAAATTCTTTAATAATCGGTTTCCAGTCGCGTTCTGATTGGGTTTTTTGGGCCAGCATGGTAATCGTTCCTTATCAGGGTTTATCAAGGGTTGAGGTTAAATTTT
>JAABSJ010000253.1 GCA_011390515.1 Oscillatoria sp. | reverse complement strand
TAAGAAAGATAACGACTGAAGTCGTTACTACGAACTAAGAAAGATAACGACTGAAGTCGTTACTACGAACTTAAGAAAAGATAACGACTGAAGTCGTTACTACGAACATGAAAGATAACGACTGAAGTCGTTACTACGAACATGAAAGAGATAACGACTTCAGTCGTTACTACGAAATTAAGGGAATGGAACTTGTTTTCTTTGAGCAGGAATGGTGGGTTATTAGACCATTCCTGCTCAAAGAAAATAGGGAGAATTTAACTCCTTTAAATCACGGTTCCATCAGGAATGATCGCATTTTTAAGGACTACCACAATTCCATTGCGGATATAGAACCCATCACTTTCGCGATTGGCCTCTTCCACATGGTCTTTATTGATGATTTGGACGTTGCGACCGATGCGAGCATTTTTATCAACGATCGCCCGACGAACCGTCGTATCCGAGCCAATTCCCAAGGGAACTCCGCCTTTTTGAGAACCGGATTGGCGTTCGGCAAAGGGTTCGTAGAAGTCCGAACCCATAATCAGGCTATCTTGAATTAAACAGCCAGCTTCAATGCGCGATCGCACCCCTAAAACCGAATGTTCAATCCGACATTCCTTGAGAATACATCCTTCCCCAATAATCGACTCGGTGACATGAGAATCTAACAACTTAGTCGGAGGCAAATACCGGGGGCGAGTGTAAATTGGCGCTTTTTCATCATAGAAGCTAAACGGTGGGTGGGGTTGCTTCGTTAAGGCCAAATTAGCCTCGTAGAACGATTCCATCGTTCCAATATCTTCCCAGTATCCCTTAAACAAGTATGCCTGAACGTTATACTCGCTTGCAGAAGCGGGAATAATTTCCTTCCCAAAATCCGTGCGATCGGGAGATTCGCGCAGGAGCTTGGCCATTACCTCTTTATTAAAGACATAAATCCCCATAGAGGCAATGTAAGGCGTTTTTTGAGCTTCTTCTGGGGTTAAACCCAAAGTAGTCGTATCCACCGCCATTTGGCGCAAGGCATCTCCTTTTGGCTTTTCGCTAAAGGAAACCACCCGGCCATTGTCGTCAATTTTCATCAGACCAAAATCTGAAGCCCGTTTCTCATCAATGGGTAACACCGATAGGGTAATATCCGCATTGGTTTCGCGATGGCGTCGCAAAAAGTCGCGATAGTCCATCCGATACAGATGGTCCCCGGACAAAATCAAATATTCATCAATATCCCATTCTTCAAACAGCCACAGATATTTGCGAACTGCATCGGCAGTCCCCTGGAACCAACTCGTCGGATTTTCCGCCGTTTGCTGGGCCGCGAGGACCTCTACAAATCCCTCGGTAAAGCCAGAGAAATTGTAGGCACGAACGAGGTGGCGGTTTAAAGAAGCCGAGTTGAACTGAGTTAGAACGTAGATTTTGAGAATGTCAGAGTTAATACAGTTACTCACGGGAATATCGATCAGGCGATATTTCCCTGCCAGTGGCACAGCTGGTTTGGCCCGCATCTTGGTTAATGGGTAGAGACGGGTGCCAGCGCCACCTCCAAGAATAATGGCTAAGACTTTTTTCACTAAAAACCTCTCAACAGCGTCACGCGGACAGCCGTGAGCACTCAGCCGGTCGCCTCCGAGTCGTTCGCCTTGAATAGCTTGGCCAGTCTTAACAGAAAGCGGAGCTGTCAAAAGCAAAACCCGGGGACTCGGTACTTGCACGCAGGTGCAAGCATAGCCGATCGCTGATGGCTGACGGCTGCTCTTTTACAAGTTAAGTGTCTGATTGTGTGGAACCATTGACAAGGGGGGGAGGGGGTGAGTTTGTCCGGTGATCAGGAGGACATAACGGGTAACCCTTCAGAGGAATCGGTCTCAAAACCCTTACCCACTCTGGTTTTCACCTTGAAGAATCGGGTTTTCTAGCTCAAAAAAACCATCTTGAAGATAGAAAACATCAGCCGATGGAGAGATTTGCAATCCATCTTCAGGCATAGGGATGGGAGCATAAGAATTCGGGTCAAAGAGAGTCCTCATCCCCTGACCTGACCCGGAGTAGGTATTGGATTAAAAATGGGATAACCCTGAATTGGCCAATTTTTCAGGCTTCGCAGTTTGAGCGCCCTCCCCAGAGACCGGAAATGGGACCTGAGATGGCTTCTTCTGTCAACATCCGAGCACCTGTTCTCTCATAATGAAAGAAGGGGAAGCTCAATCCAAATTCCTCTCCCATGATGAGAGAGGGATTCAGGATGAGGATGACACCCTTCTCTATTCACCCCATTTCACGCAGAACTATTGATCGGAGGACAAATCATGCTGCTATCGAAAGGCTTTGAGGTGGAAATTTATACCGGGACGCCCCAGGGAGATATTGTCGGACTCTCCGATAAAATTGTGGCGGCTCTACCGCGCTTTATGCGGGAGCCCGATAACCGCAATGTGGAATATACGACTCCGCCCCTGTTTCGGTATGAGCAGTTGTTATGTGAACTGGTGCGCCCTCGACGGATCCTGCGGGAGTATCTCCAGACCTTGGGGAATTACACGTTAATTCCCGGTAGTAGCCTCTCGTTGGGTAGGACAGACCAGTTTTATCGGTCTGACCCCCATAACCCCTATCACGGCTTTATTGAGAACACCTACGGGACGAAAGTGGTAACGGCGAGTGTTCACATTAATGTGGGAATCGACAATCCGGAGTTGCTGATGCGCGCTTGTCGGTTGATTCACCTGGAGGCCCCGTTGTATTTGGCCTTGAGTGCGGCCTCGCCGTTCCTGGATGGGGAAGTGACGGGGTATCACTCTACAAGGTGGCATCTGTTCCCGCAAGTCCCGGAAACGGCCCCGTTGTTTGAAAATCATGCTCATTTTATCCGGTGGACGGAGCAACAGTTAGAGACGGGGGTGTTTCAAAATGTCCGGCATTTCTGGAGTTCGGTCCGTCCCAATGGCGATCGCCGTCCTTACACCCTGAATCGTCTGGAATTGCGAATCTGTGAATTAGTCTCTGACCCGATCGCCTTACTTGCCATTTCCGCGTTCCTAGAGGCCCGTCTGTGGCAGTTGATTGAAAATCCCCACCTCGACCCCTTAGAACTGAGCTTGTTACCGGCACAAACCCGGGCTGATGACCTAATTGCCCTGACCGATGCCAATGAGTCTGCCGTGGCTCACCGCAGTTTAGACGCGCAATTGTGCCACTGGCAAGATGGGAGAACGATTTTGGCCCGAGATTGGATTGAGGAACTCTATGAAGAGGTGTTGCCGACGGCGAAGAGACATGGATTTAGCTGTTTTCTGTCTCCCCTGAAAAAAATTCTGCGCTTCGGGAATGAAGCGCAACGGTGGTTAAAGTCCGTGGACCAGGGGCTGGAGCCTCGCGAGGTGATTCAAGGGGCGATCGCCTCCATGAGCGACCAAGAGGCGGAATTGGAAGATAAAATTTGCCAGCCTTGGGTGGCTTGAGCAATGCGCCTGAGTCAATCAGAATATCTAATCAATGGGGATCAAGGTCGGATGATTAAAAATTTCTATCATTGAACCCGGTTTCTGGTTAAATGATACCCGGATAGCCTCGGATCGGAAACCCCGATCGCCTGGGATACCGAGTTGGATAGAGAAACGTCTCGAATATGCCTCAAGTTGTCTTAGTTCATCCCCAAATTCCTCCGAATACGGGCAATATTGCCCGCACCTGTGCGGCGACGGGGACGCCGCTGCATTTAGTCGGTCCTTTGGGATTTGAGACGAGCGATCGCTATCTCAAACGGGCGGGACTGGATTATTGGCCCTATGTCGATGTTCACTTCCATGACGATTTAGCTGCGTTTCGGGAGTTTCACCGTCAGGGTGGAGGTCGTCAACTGGGGTTTAGCGCCCGAGGGGCTGATAATTACATTGAGTTTGAATTTCAACCCAATGACTGGTTATTGTTTGGGTCCGAAACCACCGGGTTATCCCGAGAACTCCTGGATGAGTGCGATCGCACCCTTTATATTCCCATGACCCAGAGCAAGGTCCGCAGTTTGAATTTGTCCGTCAGTGCCGCGTTAGGTCTATTTGAAGCGCTGCGCCAATTGGGTCAACTCCACTGACTAGACTCGGTTTTCTGTGGGCGAATGACTGAAGAGACTTCACCCTTTTTCAGGAGGATGAAGTCTTTTTTTTAGCCACCTGAGTCCTCAAAAGGGACAGGGGAGAATGCATCACCCCATCGGGGATTTAATTTCCGCAACGCATAAGAAATTCATATAGAACTATCCACCGGGCGATCGCCTTTTCTCCATAGAATTTCATCATTCAATTTTAGGGGGAGATTCCCTCAAAACCCTTGGCCGGTGGGCTAATTAGCGCCAAATTCCTGGAACGATCAACGGGGCAGGGGGAAGAGAATCAAGAGGGGGAGTATCCAAGGGATACGGTTGTGCTTTAGAGTTAAATCTGCTTAAAGTCTCATCTGAAGGATTGAGGGAAAATACCTCAAGCCAAACCGGGGACATCTACTTAAATCGAGAGTCGGGTAAATTCCAGTCTGGGTCAAGTTCTGTTAAATCAGGAAAAAACCCGGACGGTGCCAAGAGTTACGGTATCTGTAAAGCGACTAGAGTGCTAGTTTTTCACCCGATTTTAGGTCCGAATTAAGGGACCATTAAAGGTGCTAAACGGAGCTACAGGGTCATCCAAGCAGATTCGTAGCGATTGAAACAGGGATTTGGTTCTGAATGCCTTATAATCACCAAACAGCAGCTTATTTCTGAATCTATGGATTGTGTCCTACAATTCAGGGCAGAACGGAACGCGAAAGCGAAGAAGTTAATTTAGCCTGAAAGAAGCGCTGGATAAAGGAATATAAATTGCCTGTTAACATTTTGTGAACATTCCCAACTTGTCGAAAACAGAAAATCAGGGTAATCTTGCCTAAGTAACATTCTGTTGTCAGTGACTTCGGTCTCTGCTGTGATGTGATCTGCATCATAGACGGGTGGTAAATTCATTGACTCAAAAGACAGTTAAGCACTGGTCGTTAGGAGGTCGTTTTTTTGAAACGAGCATTTCCGCAGAAGGTAAAACCTGTTCCATCCTGTGCCGCCGATAGCAATCGGACGGTGGGAGATATTCGACAGGTACTAGCTGGCCCCCGTAAGGTTCGCACCTCGGCAGCCATGATTGGACTTGCAATTTCGATGGGGGCGTCTAGCATATTGCTGCCTCAACAAGGCGAAGGTGCTGGAGCATCAGAGCCACCGATCGCAGCGGATACATCTGCTACGGATCCCGGTTCTTGGTCCACCGTGGAGGCAGAAGCTGCCTCAACAGAGGAGGCAGGAACCCAGATAGCAGAAGAAACCCTAGATCCCTCTGCTGTAGAACCCCAAGTTCAGGAAGAAGCAACTCCCTGGACCCTAACTGAACAGGGTCCGGTACCCTCACAGGTCGCCTCTAATCCAGGCGATCGCGGCGCAGCCGAAGGAAGCCGGGAAGTCAACTCAACCCTTCCATACCCACAGGAATTGGCTCGCGAAGGGAACCCTGCTGGCGAAAGTTTTAGCTGGCAAATAGATGAAATCCGCTCTGAGTCAGGGGTTGACATGGAAGAAGTGGGTCAGTCCGGTGAAAACCGTCTGGATCCAAGTCTGGCGGAGTTGTGGGGTGAGGAGTCGGTCAGTTCAGTCGTTGAATCATCCCTGGGAATGTCCCAGGAGTCGGACGGCCCCGGGCCGCTCATGGCTCCTTATGGATTATTGCCCCAGGTTGAAGCTCAAGAGTCAACGGCAGGGACTGTTGTTGACCCCCTCTCCTTAGAGGGTAGAACCCAAGAACCCTTACTCGGCGGCATAAGGCCCGAGGGGGAAGCTGCACCGTCCCGGGTCAATTCCGAACGAACTTCCCCAGGTTGGCAGTCCTATTTGGAAGAAAATTCTACCGGGAACGCCTGGGAAAATTCCCCACCGGCTACAACTGAAGTGAACTCCGGTGAGAGATCTGGATTGGTCCCCTTAGTGACCCCCGAACTGGAGAACCGTCAGGAAGAAGCAGTACAGCCTGAGTTATCCAGCTTCCAGGAAGCCGAAAAGGACGAACCCACGGCATTAAAACTGACTGAACCCGATATGAATGGGGCGATCGCCATCCCTGCGGTAGAAAGTGCATTAGCATCGCGCATCTACCAAGTCAGTTTCGGAGATACCCTGGATGCGATCGCACTGAGCAATGGCGTCTCGGCAGAAAAAATCGTTGAAGCTAATAACCTCAACGATCCCGACTTACTCGAAGTCAATCAAACCATTAAAATTCCGTTGAGTCCAACGGAACCGGGACCTAACTCGATCGCCTGGGACCCTAGTTCCCTAACCCGCGATCAAGGAAGCGATTTGTCCGCATCAGCAAGTGATGTCGTTGCCTTACCCAAACAAATCACAACAGACACCACCTTTTCACTGATTGCCCCAAGTAAACCATCAGAAGCGATCGCCTCGATTCCGGAAACCGTCGTCTCGGTGATTGATCGCTCTGTCGAACGCTCATCAGACTTGATGACTCGCGATCGCTCCGTCAGCGAAGAGATGCTCCCGGCGATCGGTACCGAAACCCTAGTTGCTCAAGCGGCTCCCTCCGTGGAAACGGAAGCCGATGAAAGTGACCATATTGATGGCTTAAGGGCTGACATTCTCAAACTGCGGGAAAAGTACCGGGAACAAGAAGCCCTCGGTCAACACTCCCAAATTCAGGCAGTAGAGACGACTTCTCAACCGGAAGACGAGACCTCCGTCGCAGAAAACTCTCCTAGAGTCCAACCGCAACTTTCGGCCCAGGCGGATCAAAGCAGCTCGTTCCCTGAGTCCATACAGGCTCATGCGATCGAACCCGAGGCGATCGAAACCCGTTACGTCGATAGTTTACGAGCGGAAATCGAAAAACTTCGCGAAAAATATAAAACTGAAAACCTCAGTTTAGACGCCACTGGGGAATCCGTCCCAGTGACCCTCCCCAATACCCAGGCGGTTCGGACCACTTCCACTGCCCCTGAAGGGCCATCTGAACGGATCAATCCCCAGTTCAACCCACAGCCGAACGAAACCTTAGAAACCGCCCCCGAAGCACAGGAAACCCAAACAGAACAGATCCTCGCCGTAGCGCCGATTGGATCTGAAGTCTATGCACCCCTGATGCAGCCTGCTGTGGGACAGGTCGTCTCTCCGGAGTTACCCCCGCTAAAAGCTCCTGATACCTACCTACCTAACAGTCAGCCCACCTTTAATGGCTATATTTGGCCCGCTCATGGCGTGTTCACTTCTGGCTATGGCTGGCGCTGGGGTCGGATGCACCGAGGTATCGATATCGCCGGACCCACCGGCACCCCGATTTATGCCGCCGCCGTTGGCGTCGTGATCACTGCTGGCTGGAACTCCGGGGGTTATGGAAATCTGGTTGAAATCGAGCATCCTGATGGCAGTGTTACCCTCTACGCCCACAATCACCGGATTATGGTGCAAAAAGGACAGCAAGTGGAACAAGGTCAACAGATTGCTGAAATGGGAAGCACTGGCTTCAGCACTGGACCCCACCTGCACTTTGAAATCCATCCTTCCGGACAAGGTGCAGTCAATCCAATGGCACTGCTGCCACCCCAATAAATCACGAATCTATTCTTCTCGGGGGGGTTTCGGAGTCACATCCCACTCCCCCCTCTTGATTTAGCCCGTATTATTGCGGGCTTTTTTATTAGGAAAAGGGGAAAGTTCGTAGTAACGACTTCAGTCGTTATCCCTCTTAGTTCGTAGTAACGACTTCAGTCGTTATCCCTCTTAGTTCGTAGTAACGACTTCAGTCGTTATCCCTCTTAGTTCGTAGTAACGACTTCAGTCGTTATC
>JAABSJ010000252.1 GCA_011390515.1 Oscillatoria sp. | reverse complement strand
GAGAGGAGGAAGGGGGAGAATCAAAGCCCCTCCCCTCTTAGGGGAGGGGTTTGGGGAGAGGTCTCTTCGCCAAGGACCACTAAAAGAGACCTAACCCCCGGTGCCCCCTTCCCTAAGAGGGAAGGGGGAGCCGGAAAGCCTCTAGGAGAGGAGGAAGGGGGAGAATCAAAGCCCCTCCCCTCTTAGGGGAGGGGTTTGGGGAGAGGTCTCTTCGCCAAGGACCACTAAAAGAGACCTAACCCCCCAGCCCCCTTCCCTAAGAGGGGAGGGGGAGCCGGAACCTTACAACGGTAGGGTTTTTACGCTCATGGAGAGTTGCCTTTCTATGAACTGCACCTCCGGTCCCCTCCCCTTAGCAAGGGGAGGGGACCGGAGGGGGAGTTTACAACTGGGATGCTTGGCGATCGAGTCTGACTTGGGACCCGGTCTCATTGGTGCGGTAGACTAAGGTGCGATCGCCACTTTGGACTGTTACCTGCCACCCATTCACTAATGCCTGGGTACAAAATTCATCCGGTTGTGCTAACCCCAAACAGCCATCGGGCCAGGTTTGTTGTTGTGAGGAAACCACCGTAAAATTCCCCGGTTGCAGTCCGAAATCTCGGGCCAGATTTTCCTCCACCGCTGTGGTGATATCCGAGGGTAATAGCACATCCCCAGTCTGGGGATTCACCGTAAATTGTAAGCGAATCGTCGGGGTGCGATTGGCAACTTCTGCGGGATTTGCTTCCATGTCTCCTTGGGTATAAGGGTCAACCCCAAAGGTGGTCACCGTTAGCTGTTGGGTGTCTGGGGCGATCGCAAATTCAGTCCAGCCATAATTGTGAGCATTAAAATAAGAACCCTGGAGTAATTGCGCGTCAATTTCTGACCCTTCTAACCCTACCGGATCATATCCCAATGGCACAATCCGATTATCAATCACCTGACGCACAAAGGCATTCTTTTCCGCTTCATCGGTCATTGCCCGATAGCGGTCTTTCTCTTCCGCAGACAGCAGTGCATCTGGGGTAAAGGCGACGGTTGCCGGTCCAAAGGGGGCCGCAAAAGGTCCTTGGCCGATATTCAACTGAATCGCCGCAGGACCAACCATCACATCAAAAACCCCAGTGGTTTTTTGCGGTTGACCCAATCCATCCTGGTAAGTCACATTGTTGACCACATTGCCATGAAAATCTCCAGAGACAAACACCACATTACTAATATTATTCTCATCAATAAACCGCAATAACTCGGTTCGTTCCGCCCCAAATCCTTCCCACCGTTCCCCGGCGACGGGAATGCCGAAATGTTGTATGGGAACCGTAGACATGACAAACTTCCAGGTAATTCCGGCATTTTCAGCGGCGAGTAGGTCATTTTTAAATTCCTGTAACTGCGCTTGACCTAACATGGTGCGGTTCGGGTCAAAGGCATCTTGGAGATATTGGTTGACCGCTTCCGGGGAAGCGGTTTCTGGGATGAAGGGCAAGGGTTTATCGCGGAATGACCGCACATCTAAAACAAAGCTGGCGGCATCGCTGCCATGAACATTGTGCCGATACAGTTTCGGCTTGTTGGCGGTCCGGGGGTCGCCGGTTTCCCCATACTGTTGTTCGGTCATGGGTTTGTAATCCTGGAACGCTGCCAATGCCTGATTAAACACGGGAGTTTGATTGACAAACTGACCTTCGGTCCCGAAAATCCCATTCCGTTGGGGGGATTCTGCTGGGGCCGCACCTCCCGCAAAATCATTGGTGATTTCGTGGTCATCCCAAGTGTTATAGGTGGCGGTAGAGGCGCGCAAATCGGCCCAGGTGTTGAGTCCGAATCGTTCGCTATAAATCTCGTTATGCTTGGTGCGAAATTGTTCTAGGTTGACCGATTGACGGACACCGGGGAGGTCCGGGGAGATACTATCGGTTTCTAGGGTATCTCCCAGGAGCACGAAAAAGTCTAGGTTGCGATCGCGGACATTACTAATGGAGGGATAGGGGGAGAGTTCTCCCTGCCAGTCTCCGGTTACCCCAAACCTTAATCCCGCCTGAGTTCCCAAGGGGGCGGGAGTGCGAAACTGACCGACTGCGGACGTGCCTGCGGCATCGGTGACGCGATAGTAATATTGGGTTTGCGGGGTTAAGTCACTGACTTGCACTTGGACGGGTACTGTGGGGTCGGTGACAAAGTTGGTAACTTGTCCGGCGATCGCCCCAAAGTTGGCATCGGTGGCATACTCAAAAATCACCGGACCCACTTCGGTACTGCGGGTCCATAACACGGCACTATTTTGGGTGACATCCCCGGCAGCGACTCCATTGGGGAGGGTGGTATTCCCTCCCATAAATGGGGTAAATTCCCGGCCTTCGAGGAGGCCAAACGTGAGATAATGTCCAATGCCGGTGATTTCATCCCGTTCTACCGCAGCGGCTACGTCAGGATTTTTCGATAAATAGTAGGCCGGATTGTATAAAGTACTAGGGATTCGCCCCTCCCCTTGTCCAAATACCTGAAAGTGTTGAATGCCGGTCAGAGAAGATGCATTGACTGCCGCTTGAACATCGGGGTTGCTGGAGAGATACCGTTGGTCGTTGTATAATATACTGGGATTGCGTCCTTCGGCTTGCCCAAAGGCGATGTAATGTTGAAACGCGGTGAGTTGATTGGCGGATACCGCTGCGGCTACATCAGGATATAAGGTGAGGTAAAAGTTCGTCTCAAAGAGGGCGGTGGGGTTGCGTCCTTCATGTTGGCCGAAGGTTTCAAAATGAACGAACCCTGTCGGAAACAGTCCATCGGCGACGGCATTGGCAACGTCGGGATTACGCGCTAGATAATAGGTTTCATTATATAAATCTTGGGCATTCAACATAGTTCTTAGCGGGGTAAATGAATTGGAGTTGTTCTAAGAATGGCTTATTATATCACTCAATTTCAGGAATGGAGCAAGGTTGAGAAATGACTTTTTTTAGCGATTGGGCGGGAATGAGGATTGGCGCGAGCAGGGCTGTCAGAGTCCGAATTTTCCCAGGGTTTGGCCTCTAACTGGACCTGTAGGGTTAGGATGTAGGGTGGGCATTACTAAGTTCCTCTGGCTTACTCTCATCCCCTATTTGTTATGAATCGCCTGCGATCGCAATTAAAACCTTTTTTACGGTGGGCCATTCTCGGGGCCACCCTATTTTTTCTCGCCAAAACCCTCAAAGATAATGCCGGTGCCGTTGCAGATCTCCAGATTACCGGATCCAGTTGGATTGCCCTGGCGACTGCCCTGGGAGTGACCTTTGTGGCGCATTTATGGTCCGGTTGGGTGTGGTTATGGATTTTGCGGGAGTTCGATCGCCCGATTCCCTGGGGTTGGGGGTTGTCTGTCTATCTCACCACCAATATTGCCAAATATTTACCGGGCAATGTCTGGCATTTCTATGGTCGAATTGCGGCGATCGCCAAGCGAGATGTGCCGCTTTCTGTTGCCGTAGTCAGCGTCTTGCTAGAGCCTTTGTTAATGGCAGCTTCTGCTTTAATCATCGCCGGATTGGGCAGTAGTAGCCTATGGGGAACTGCCCCGGGCGGTGTTCCTCCGCTTCTCCTGGGACTGGGATTAGGGGGGGTTTTGGTGGGTATCCATCCCCGGATTTTAAACCCGATCATTCAAGTTTTGAGCCAACTCAAACTTAAAAAAGCTCCCCCCAAAACCGAGGGACTGTTGGAAGTATCCTCAGACTCAGCCCCGCCAACCGCTGCCCAGCTTACTCGTTACCCCCTGCTACCCCTGTTGGGAGAACTGGGATTTCTGCTGTTGCGCGGGACAGGATTTATTTTAACCGTGCAAGCGATGACGGTGGTACAACCGGGACAATTACCGCCGTTGATGGGGGCCTTTAGTTTTGCCTGGTTGTTGGGGTTGGTGGTTCCCGGAGCCCCCGGGGGCATTGGCATCTTTGAGGCAACGGCGATCGCCCTGTTGGATCAACAATTTTCCCCGGCAGCGATTTTAGGGGCCGTTGCCTTCTATCGCCTAATTAGCGTGGTTGCCGAAGCTTCCGCAGCGGCGATCGCTGCCTTAGTCGGCAAAGGCAAACCCGCCTAAGTTGCCACAACCGGCGGGTCAATTCTGTAGGGGCGATTCGGGAATCGCCCGATCGCGGAGGTTAAAACAGGCGATTCTCGAATCGCCCCTACATGGGGTGGAAACCCACTATCCTGTGGTGTTTTTAGTCGGTTTTTAACCGATTGTAGGGGCGATTCGGGAATCGCCCGATCGCGGAGGTTAAACCTCCGCCCGGTGTTGCGGTGTTGCACCTTCTGAGTCAATCCTGGCCTAATCGGAATAAAATAAGACAAAGCAGGGGTGGGAACCTGACTCCTAATCCCTCAAACCTAACAGGAGGTTAAAATGGCTGAATATCGCAAAGTAGAATATCGCATTGGCAAGGACGGTAAAATTATCGAAACGGTCCTGAATGGCAATGGACAAAACTGCATAGAAACCACTGCCGAAATTGAAAAAGCTCTCGGCAAAGTCGAATCCCAAGAAATGCTCCCGGACTATTACCAAGATGACGAAAATATTGTCACGGAATCCCACCAATCGATTCAAGAATTTTAGGGAGTATGATTGATGATAGAGGAACCCAATTTAATTGGATTCGGCTGGGTTTTTAGCTTTGTTCTGTTCATGGTAATTTTATATTTAGTAGGGTTAGGAAACATAGAAAATCAGCCGTTAAAGTATGATGCGCTGTTGGGCAGTCGCATGAAGCAGTTGGGCCTAATTCACTGGAAACAGTTAGCGCAAACAGCGGGGATATCAACCCTCCGCCTGCGCCAGATTCGGTCCGGGTCAGTCGGTAATATTCCCTGGGGTGAACTGCGCCAACTGGCCCAGGCTTTAAATTGGTCAATGGGAGAATTAGAGCAACAGTTAGGGTTAGAACCGTTAGCCACTCCATCAGAACCCTTGCCGGTTGTCGGCCAATCTAACTCTGAATTAGAAGCCCAATTGCGCCAACAATGTCAGCATTTGAGAGAGGAATTGGAGAACCAAAAATGCCAGATTTGGGAGAGTTTTTGTCAGTCTACCTTTGAGGAACTGCAAACCTTGCTGACGAACTATCCCACTGCCGCAGAAATGGCCCGGATTAAACCAGATTTACCGGCTAAAAATCTCACCGCTTTGTTTGCAACCCTGGATAATTTATTAGAAAATTGGGGCTATGAACCGATTGGTAAACCTTGGGAATCCGTACCCTATAACCCGCAATTTCATCAAGGGGACTGTGATGAGATGCAACCGGGAGAGGCGGTTTATATTCGCTTTGTGGGCTATCGTCAAGGCGATCGCATTCTATCCCCAGCGAAAGTCAGCCGCACCCTTCCCAGTGGGATTAAACCCTCTTCCTCAGACCAAATCCAGGGATAAAAAGTGCGTTTTCTCTCTATTAGCCTGCGTAGGCAGGCTTCGTCCGTATAGCCCCACCCTTTAGGGTGCGGGTTGTTGCCTCTCCCTTTTGAAAATTATGACCGTAGTCGCGATTGATTTTGGCACCAGTAACACCGTTATTAGTATTCTTAACCCCGATAATCATGCCCCAGAAACCCTAAGATTTGCTGAGGTTTCCAGGATTTTTAAAGGGAAAAAACCGACCGGAGAAAATTTAGAAATTCCCGTCATTCCCACAGTCGTTTTTATTAAAGAAAAGAATCAAATTGTTTTAGGACAACAGGTAATTTCTACCCGGCTAGGACAGGCTCAACCGGAACGATTATTTCAAGGATTTAAACGAGAATTAGCGGCGGATTTTCAACCCCCACCCCGGTTAATCGATGGATTGAGCTACTCGGCATCGACCATTTCCGAATCTTTTTTAAAAGAAATTTGCCATCGTCTGAATCGGGGCGGAATCAAACCCAGTAAACTGATTTTTACCGTTCCTGTCGGGGCATTTGAGCGCTATTTAGATTGGTTCCGAGACTTGGGCAATCGCCTGGAAATTCCTGAAATTAATATTATTGATGAATCTACCGCAGCAGCCCTCGGTTATGCCATCAAAAAACCCGGTTCTGTGGTATTGGTGGTGGATTTTGGCGGGGGAACCTTGGATTTGAGCTTAATTCGCACCAATCCAGCCCAACCGGGAAATTCGGCGTTACAAGCGGAGGTTTTAGGGAAATCCGATGCCTATATTGGCGGAGTTGATATTGATACCTGGATTGTGGAAGATTATCTGCAACAGCAGGGTTTATCCCGGTCCCAAATTGGCGAAATTGGCTGGCAACGGTTATTAGAAATTGCGGAAAAGTTAAAAATGCGCCTGTCTCGGGCAACGGAGGCGAAAGAGGCATGGTTTGATGATGAAAATTTTATGTCCTACGAAGTCGAATTAAGTCGCGATCGCTTGGAGGCACTGTTAGATTATCATCAACTCTTAGAACAGTTGCGCGGCGCAGTGGATGAAGTGTTGGCAGTCGCGCAAATGAAAGGAATTAGTAAAGCAGAAATTGAACAAGTGCTGTTGGTGGGGGGGAGTTGTTTAATTCCAGCAGTTCAGACTTTGATTGTCTCCTATTTTGGCCGATCGCGAGTCAAAATGGATAAACCCTTTGAAGCAGTAGCGCATGGTGCGTTAGCCTTAAATGACGCGGTTATAGTTGAAGATTATTTGCGCCACAGTTACGCCATTCGGTTATGGGACCCCCATTGTAAAACCTACTCCTATTTTCCCTTGTTTGAAAAAGGGGTAAAATATCCCTGCCAGCGATTGGAACCCTTGATGTTACAAGCGGCGATCGAGGGACAACAAGAAATCCGCCTAGATATTGGGGAAGTCGCCGAAATTTCCCAAGCGGAGGTAATGTTTGATGAATCGGGACGAATGATTGGAGGTGCGTTACACAAACGGGAAGAATATCGGTCCCTAGATCTGGATGGCGATCGCGTCTGTGTCGCCCACCTCAATCCCCCGGGACAAATCGGCATCGATCGCATTTCCGTCCGATTTGAAGTCAACTCAGGGCGAGTTTTACTCGCAACCGTCCGAGATTTAGTCACCGGAGAAACCCTAGTAGATAAAGAGGCGATCGCCAAACTAAAATAAACAACTTTAGTCGTTATCTTCTCTAGGTTCGTAGTAACCACTTCAGTCGTTCTCTTCCCCCAGCAACAACCGGCGGGGGTTAAAACCCCCGCCTAACAGCTAAAGTCGGTTAAAACCGACTAAAAACACCACGGCATAAGACTTGCAGTCGTCTTTAGACGACTTTAGCTATGAGGAGGGGGATTGATCCCCCTCCGGTTGTTGAGAAGGGTGCAAGATCTCAGTAGTAACCACTTCAGTCGTTCCCCATCCCCTATACCCACTGCCCAATAATCACCCGAATAGTCCCATCTTCTAACACCTCCTCCTCCTCAACCGTAAACCCTTGTTGAGGCGCAGTTCCTATCAGCGCATGATAGGCATACCGCTGACTTAACCCCTTAACCCAGTCCCCAGAATACTCACGAGAATCATAATCCGAAATCACCGCCATAAACGTTCCATCCAGTTGCCGTTTAAATCCAATATCATTACTCCGAGAACTGATAAACTTTCGCCGCACAATCACCTCAGCAGACTCTGGGCGGATATCTCCCTCAAATCCATACAGTGGAACCGGAAATTCATGCACTTCCACCGAATCAAACCCCATATCCGCTAATGCTTTGGTCAAATACTCTATCTGACGAATTTCTGTCTGAATACTGGTGAAGTGGGACATTTTTTAACTCCTACTGTGCGCTTTGGTGGATTATTTTTATCAACAACAGGCAGATATAGCGGTTCCCGGACTGATGAGGTACTTTTCAAAGCCCCTCTCCCGTTCTGGGAGAGGGGTTTGGGGTGAGGGATGTACCTTATGGACATGAGAAA
>JAABSJ010000025.1 GCA_011390515.1 Oscillatoria sp. | reverse complement strand
GGCTACATTTCATCACTCTTTGGGGTGATTAAATTTATGATTTGGACAGGCGCTTCTCGAAGCGCGGCTACATTTCATCACTCTTTTGGATCATTAAATTTATCTTATGGACAGGCGCTTCTCGAAGCGCGGCTACATGACATCGGGAGCATTTCAATTTGGCCTGAAAGGGGAATTTACAAGTCTTGCTCCCCCTTCCCTCTTAGGGAAGGGGGCTGGGGGGTTAGGTCTCTTTGCCTTCTTGAGATGCTCCCCATTCCATCACTGTTTTGGGTGATTAAATTTATGATTTGGACAGGGCTATCATGATAATAAACCCCACCGACCGGCATCATCTCAGGATGCCGGTATTTTTCGCTTACGTTACCGGGTCACGATTGTCGATTTGCGCCCGTTGTAAGCGTCCGGAAAAGTCTACATAGACCGTTTTCCATTCCGTAAACACATCCAGGGCGGCTGTTCCCGCCTCACGATGTCCGTTGCCGGTTTGTTTGACGCCGCCAAAGGGTAAATGCACCTCGGCCCCAATGGTCGGACCATTAATATAAGTGATTCCGGCTTCAATATCGCGCATGGCTTGAAAGGCTCGATTCACATCGCGAGTATAAACAGAAGAAGATAAACCGTAGGGGGTATCATTGAGAATGGCGATCGCCTCTTCAAACGAAGAAATTTCTATCAACGCCACCACCGGGCCGAAAATCTCTTCCCGGGCGATCCGCATATACGGCATCACCCCATCCAGGATAGTTGGCTCAAAAAAGAATCCTCCCGTCAGCGTTCCCTCCGTTGTGCGATGGCCCCCGATTAAAATCTTTGCTCCCTCTTGATGAGCAATTTCCATATACTCCTCAATCGTATTCAGTTGCGTGGCATTGACAATCGGCCCAATGTCGGTAGTTGGGTCTGTTCCGGGTCCCAGACGGAGTTTCCGGGTGCGATCGACCAGCATTTCCGTAAATTTATCCTTAATATCCCGATGCAGCAGCAGACGACTGGTCGCTGTGCACCGTTGCCCACTCGTGCCAAAAGCGCCCCAGACTGCGCCTTCCAGGGCTAATTCTAAATCCGCGTCTTCCATCACCACCTGGGCATTTTTGCCCCCCAGTTCCAAACAAACCCGCTTGTGCTGTTTGGCACAGATGGCCGCCACTTCTGCGCCGGTTTGTGAGGACCCGGTTAATGAAATTAAATTGACCTCGGGATGTTCTACCAAGGCTTTTCCCGTTTCTTCTCCCAACCCATGCACGAGGTTGACGACCCCCGGGGGAAATCCGGCATCATGGAAAACTTGAAACAATAAGTGAGTCACGGCAGGGGTGTCTTCGGACGGTTTCAGGATGAGGGTATTGCCGCAAACTAAGGCAGGCATTGCTTTCCAACAGGGAATGGCGATGGGAAAATTCCAAGGGGTGATTAAACCGCAGACGCCAATGGGCATTCGCACCGTCATCGCAAATTTATTATCCATTTCCGAAGTTGTGGTTTGTCCGAACAGACGGCGACCTTCTCCGGCATAATAAAAGGCGCAGTCAATGCCTTCTTGGACATCGCCATTGGCTTCAGTCAAGGGTTTCCCCATTTCCTGACTCATTAAGTAGGCCAGTTCTGCTTTGCGATCGCGCAATAATTCCCCAAAGCGGTATAAAAATTCCGCCCGTTCTGGTGCCGGAACCAGTCGCCAAGTGCGATAGGCACTGCGGGCGGCAGTGACGGCCATTTCTATATCAATGTCGCCCGATCGCCCAAAGTTGGCAATCAGTTCGCGCCAATGGGCGGGATTGCGACTTTCCATCGTTTCCCCAGAGGCGGGGGGTAACCAGTGACCCTCAATATAATTCAGACAAGTGTGCATGATTAATCCGGGCTAAGATAGATAGGGACAGCTTACAACCAATGATGAGCGATCTCGATTCCCCGAGTTGTCATAATTGATTCAAACAACGCCGTGGGTAAGGCTTGTTCTACGGGCCATACACCGGGTTTGGTGAGTTTTCCCTTCAGCATCAGTTCGGCGATGGTTCCGGTGCCAATTCCCGTGGCCACAGCGGCGCTATGATGAACCACTGCACTGCAAACCGTGGCGGGTTGTCCTTCGGCGTTCTTGCCGTTAACTTCCGATCGCACGGCCACCCCAGTCCCGCTAAATTTGTCCGTGACTGCCGTCATCCGATAGCTGACTTGAGATAAAAATTCGATTACAGCAGAACTTTTGAGGGCGGCTGAAGGCCATAAATTTGCTACCATCCAGGTCAAATGGTTGTACAAATCCGGGGAAGTACCGAATTTGGTAATGGCGGTTTTAACGGGGAAGGAGTCGGGTAAAGTAAAGGCTTCGGGCATATCAAACCAGTAAACTCCCACCTTGCCGTAGGGTTGGGGAAATTCCATAGTTTCGCGATCGGTATAGGGGTTAACCTGTTGCCATTGGCCATCAATCCAGGCATCAAAGGGGTTTTGTAAGCCTAAAAAGGTGGTACGCATGACCGTGACTCCGGCACCTCCTGAACCCCCGACAACATAGCTTAAATGGATGCGATCGGCTTCTTGAAGTTGTTCGACTCCTTGGCGAACCATACTATTAGAAATTCCGGGGAAAATGCCAGTATTAATGACAGCGGTGATGCCCGCTTTTTCTGCGGCGTCTTGCAATGCCAGGGCCCTGCGGGTGAATCCTCGGTTATCGCTCACATCGGTATAATTGACGCCTTGTTCGATGCAGAGTTGGAGGACTCGGGCATCGCGGTGATGGAAGGGTCCGGCACTATGAACGACCAAATCGCTGGCGGCGATCGCCTGGGATAATCCGGCGCGATCGTCTAAATGGACCGCCCGAAACTGGACGCGATCGCCTAAAGTCTCTTTCACTGATTTTCCCGCTGTCTTGTCCCGTCCCGTTACCGTAATTTCTGCATCGGTATGGGCGATCAAATCTTCGGCAATGCTGCTGCCGATCCGTCCCCGTCCGCCAATAATCAAAACTCGTTGGCTCATGTCTTTAATCCGTAACAATACCCCCATTGCAGCATTTTTCTCCAAATCTGGCATCTATACGAAGAAGGATCGCCCAGGATTGATTACAAAATGGGTTCTGGAGTGGTTTCCCGACTCATGGAGTACAGATGCTTCAAAGGAGTGTGTTCTGTACAGGTTTCAATAACCCACTCTTTTAAATAGACCTCTTGCAAAAAAAAATCTATAACTATAGCAATCCTAAATCAGTTGTGGAAGACGTCGGCGGCCCCCGGCCGTTGGCGGCCCAGAACGGGAGAGGGGAGCAAGACATAAGTCACAAATCAGTTAGGAATGCTATATAATGCTCTCCCAACAGCCACTCATCCAGAGAATCAAAAACGATGTCTAACCAAGCTTCTGACCGTCTTAAGCAAAATGTCAAAAAAATTATGCAGAGGTGGGAGGAGCGAGCGCGTGATGAAGTCCAAGCATCAATGCATAAGGACTCTCTTGTATTGCAAGATCACCTACCTGAGTACTTAGACCAACTCGTAGATGAGCTCTCAACCAGGATTGACAGGACACCTGCCCGAATCACAGCCGACGAGATAAAAAGCACTCGAATAGGCAAGAAGCATGGGCATGAACGGGCGGGGTATGCCGACTACTCCATGAATCAACTCATTTTCGAGTACCACATCCTCCGTCAAGTAATCTTTCAAGTTTTAGAGGAAGAAGCACCTTTAGAAGTGATAGAACGAGACATCATTATCAGCTCTATTGAGCAAGCCGTTAATGACGCTGCCACTCAATTCTCCGCGACGCTGCGAGAGATTCAAGAGCTATTTATGGTGACGCTAACTCACGACCTCAAAGGGCCTCTTAATGTTGTAAAAATGGGAACTCAACTAACTCTGCGGCGGCTTGAACGAGGAGACACCCACATCGATGTGGCCACGAGGATGATCGGCGCGGTCAATCGGCTAGATTCCATGATTGAAAATCTACTTGATGCGAGT
The DNA here is from genome assembly GCA_011390515.1 of Oscillatoria sp. Classification (GTDB taxonomy): domain Bacteria; phylum Cyanobacteriota; class Cyanobacteriia; order Cyanobacteriales; family Laspinemataceae; genus Laspinema. The sequence goes on along the minus strand of JAABSJ010000025.1, from coordinate 38,018 downwards.
CGGCTGCGGGCAGGGCAGAGCTTAAAGATTGAATTTGAAGAATGCGATTTAGATGAGTTAGTTCAGGAAGTAGCGGAGGATTTGCGCTTCGCTTATGGAGATCGGTTCGTTGTGGTCTCTGATTCTAATTTCAGGACTTATTGCAGCCGTAAAGAAATACGGCGGGTGATTGAAAATTTAGCAATTAACGCTGTGAAATATGGTAGTGCTAGTACGCCGATTATACTCACGCTCCAGCAAACTGAAACGCAGATCAGCCTCACCATCCATAATGAAGGCGAGCCGATTGACCTAGACGCTCAATCCATCCTATTTCAACAATTTCGTCGAACCATCTGTGCTGACGATCAAACAGGATGGGGATTAGGATTATTTTTAGCAAAGAGTATTACTGAGGCACATCAGGGGACGCTTGAGGTTGAAAGTGCGGAGGGCAAGGGGACAAGCTTCATCATTAAGTTGCCCAAAGTTTCTCTTTAGTTAGCTTAGTTGCTCAGAGGCTTATGTTTGGCAGGAGATTTTTTTGTCGATGTGGGCTTTTATTAGGTTGATTTGAACAAGATTTCAAGGGATTCAAGCTCTGACTTATATTACAGAGTTATGCATACAAGCAAAAATATTTAGAACTAAAAGCGCTGTCAAATGCAGGTTTTAGCCTTGACGACTATTTTGTCACTATTTTGGTAATTTTAAACGGACAAAACCGGAGCATCTCAATTTGTTCAAGAGACCTCTCCCCCCAGCCCCCTTCCCTACAAGGGAAGGGGGAGAAAGACATTTATTCCCCCTCCCCTTGTAGGGGAAAGGGGCAGGGGGGAGAGGTCAGATTAGTTTTTAGGCAACATTGAGATGCTCCCGATAAAACGACCTAAGATTCAGTCAAATACTCTTGAAACTCTTCCGCAATCTGGGCAAGAGTCCGATATAAATCCTGGGTATGTTGCCATCCCACAAACCCACAAAATACACAAATCCCTAGAGGGTTTTCAATGAAAACATGATGAACTTGAACGGCATTTTTCCACACTCTAATCTTCATCCCTGTCTTAAAAGTTAGATAGGGTTTAGCCCGTACACAATCCCGGCGATGGGCAGCAGTTATGGCGGGAATGGCTTGCAAGCGCTGAATTACCATATAAGTTAAATCCGCTTCGGGAAGGGGAGAAATCACCGGATTGTCCCAAAAGTCTCGAATAATTTGGACTAACTGGGGATGATTGCTGAGGGCGGGATGAGATATTCCGGGCAAACAGATAAATTGAGCGCCGTTAAATTTGGTGGATTCAATACTAATGGTGCGATCGCTGCCATTATCGGTATCTCCGGCAATCACTAATGTGGGGATAATTTCCGCCAGAGACTCGGCAATGTTACGGCGATTGATACCCAAATCCCGCCCCATCCCCAGTCCCCATTTAAAGGGGTCTAAAATCCGGGCTAAATCCGCCCCACCCACGGGAGAAGCCAGCAAGACTAACGAGTGAATTTGCGATCGCCATTCCGGGTGACGATGGAGCACTTCTAACCAAATCAATCCCCCCATCGAATGACCAATAATTCGCATCGGAGTGGTAGGATAAGTGGCGAGGGTTTCTCGCACCACAGTTTCCACGGTTTGAATTAACGGTTCAATCCGATAAAAAGTCCGCAGCCAACCCAAATTGGGGGTAATAATCCGGCAGTTGGGTGTCTTTAAAGCCTCAGCTAGTGTAGCAATTTTGTGATGGGTATCCGCCCATCCATGTTGAGCATACAGAATAAAGTCCGGTGATTCGCTCATGATAACCCTCCCACAGATACATCAGCTCATTTCCCTTATTATAGAAATTCTCCCAAGTCCAGGGGTACAGAACTAGAGAGAAAGGCTAAGAAACCGAGTTTTTGGCCCAGATTGAGTGCTAGAGCGCGTCTATAGCCCTTCCCAAACTCATGGGGTAGAGAGAGGCTATGAGGAGTGCGAGCATCTTGCTCGCTAGAACTCATGGGGTAGAGATGAAATGCTATGAGGAGTGCGAGCATCTTGCTCGCTAGAAAAAAAGCGAGCAAGATGCTCGCACTCCAAAAGAATGCCCCTCATAACTGTGGGAACCGCTCTAAGGGATTTCCATAAAAAAACTTCTGCATTAGAAGTTTTGCCGAATTGGAAAAGCCCCCCTTCTTAAGGGGGGTTGGGGGGATCTCTGATAGAAGATTTTATTTTTTGGAGTTCCCTAACTAAAACAGGGGTAAGGGAGGGAGATTTCCATCATCAGGACCGATCGCCCTTTAGGGTTACCTTTCTTTTCTCCAACTTCGACTCATACCAATTCATCAACGGAGTCGCACTAATTCCATGCAAAATCACCGAAATCACGAGGGTCAGAAACACAATCCAAGCAATTTTTTCCCCGGTTTCTCCTTGCAACCCTTTACCCATCGCATAAGTGAGATAATAGACCGAACCCACCCCCCGAATCCCAAACCACCCCATCAATAACCGTTTTGAGGTATGAAAATTGGCTCCAATGGTACTAATCCAAGTCCCCAGGGGACGAATAATAAATAACAAACATCCCGCCACCATTAAAGTATCTCCGGCAAACCGTAAACTCGGTTCTATTCTCAGCAGAGAACCGAGTAACAAGATAGTTCCTACTTCCAGGAGTTTTTCCACCCGTTCCGTTAATCTCAGTTGAGACTCGGTTCGTTCCGAATCACTGCTGTAGCTTCGGCGGACCGTCATGCCAGCAACAAATACTGCAACAAACCCATATCCATTAATCACTTCAGTCAGGGAATAGGCCAGTAAAATGGTACTCAAGGCAATAAAATCTTGCATCAGTTCATCAACGGGACGAACGCGATGTAATTGTTTTTCGATCCAAACAATGGTCGAAGCGACGACAATTCCCATGCCGATACCAGCGGCGATCGCCCAAATCAAATCAATCACCAACCAATCATAAATCCAGTTGTTCCAATTGCTATCTTTTAACGCATATAACCCAAAATAAACAAACGGAAAAGCCAACGCATCATTTAAACCCCCTTCAGAGGTTAAGCCAAAGCGGAGTTCATCTTTATCCTCCACATGAGCCAGTTGAACTTCCGAGGCCAAAACCGGGTCTGTGGGGGCAAGAATCGCCCCAAGTAAAATCGCCGCCCCCCAATCAAAGCCCAAAAATAGCCGCCCGACTAGGGCGATCCCTACAATGGAAATCGGCATCAAAAATCCAATTAATCGCGCCGTTGTTTGCCACGCCCAAAACTTGAGCGGACGATTCATTTTTAGTCCGCCACTAAACAACGAAATAATCACGACTAATTCCGTCAATCGCTCCAAAAAATTCGCATCCGGGCGCACCAAAACTAATTTCAGCCCATAAGGACCAATCAAAATCCCCACAGTTAAATAAATCAGGGCATAAGAAAGCGGCAATCGCTTAATCCACCCGGAAAACACAGTGACCGAGAGCAGTAATAAGCCGATAGCCAGCATATCGAGAATGTAAACATCTATCAAAGCGATCGCACCTCTTCTATGAATCAATTAAAGAAACAAAAAATTAGGATAATGGGCCACCATTTGAATTGAATAAACCTCTCCATCCTTCAGAAAATAATGCTTTTAATTTTCCAAGTGAACTGGTTTTTGATGAAATCAAATGTCCTAGCCTTCCCCTATATTTTGGGAAGAAGACGGGATATTCAGTCAAGCTCTTTGTCAACACATTAGACGGGTCAGGCGGGTTCAATAATATCAAATCCGGTGGATTAACCGAAAAAACTATTTCTCCCCCATCTCCCCCATTCTCCCTCATTCTCCCCCTTCCCTGAGAGGGAAGGGGGTTGGGGGGTTAGGTCAATCTTCGTTAACTGGACAAATTAAACACAGAATTTGCCATAGATTTGACCGAATTGCTGGCATCTTTTAAAGTTTGGCTCATGGGTTGCTGTTGGAATAAAAAGACCCGGGCACAGTTCCGTCCGGGCATTCCGGAAATTGAACCCCCTGGATGAGTGCCAGCGCCGGTTAAGAACAAGCCATCAATGGGGGTTTTGTAGTTGGCAATTTCTGGAAGAGGGCGGAAGAAAATCATCTGGTCTAAGGTCATGTCAATATGGTAGTGATTGCCCTTATAAGACCCGAGACGATCGCTCAGTTCTGCTGGACTTTCTACCCGGCGTGCAATAATGGAATTTTTGAGATTCGGCGCATAATCGGACAGTTTATCAATCAGGCGATCGGCCACTTTGTTTTTGAGTTCGTCGGTCCATCCGGTGCCCTTTTGTCCGGTTCCTTCTGCGCCATGAATTTGATAAGGGGCGAAGAATTCCACCCAGAGGGTATGCTTTCCTTCTGGAGCCATTGAGGGGTCAAGAACTGTGGGAACTACAACATACATAGAGGGATTTTCATCGGGAACAATGCCGAGTTGGCAGAAACTATGACTTTTTTCCACATGATGAACAGAATCAGCGATGACTACGGACCCAATTAAATACTCATCTTGGTGATTGTAGGCTTCAAATCGGGGCATTTCTGAGAGGGCGCAATCCAGTTTAAGGATGCTTTCATTGTTGTTAACAATGCGGCGATCCACTCGTTCCCGTAAGTTGGGGTCGCTGGAATCAACATCTCTTGAATCAACCAGATCCAAAAAGACTCGTTTGGCATCAATATTGGAAATCACCCCTTCTTTGGCGCGGTATTCTTGACCTCCGTCCACGCGGACACCGACGGCGCGATTATTATCGACTAAAATGCGTTCAACGCCGCGATCGCATACAATTTCACCCCCAAGACTGGTGACTCGATTCACTAACGCTTGGGTGAGTGCGCCGGTTCCTCCTCGGGGTCTTGCCATCCCAGGATTGTGCCGCATTGCCATCATAATTGCACCCACAGACATCCCTTTTTGTGAGGGCGGAATGCTCATTTCTGAGGCGAGTCGCGCTAAAGGTGCTTTAACGACTTCAGTATCAAACCATTCCTCTAACATATCTTGAGGACTACTGAGCATGGTTCGGACAAAATCGAGGATTTTATCGGGGGTTCCCAGTAAGGATAGCAGGTCTTTAATTTTATCCAAATTATAATTGCCGGTGATATCGATAATCGATTTGGGCGGGGCGTTAAATATGGGGGCGATCGCATTCAACACGCGCTGCCAATAGTGGACAAATTCTCCATATTTCTGGGCATCGCGCTCACTGTAACGGGCAATTTCTCGACAGGTTTGGTCTACGGATTTATGTCCGAGGAAATATTTGCCATCAGGTTGGGGACAAAATAGGACCGGATCGCAATACAGATAGTCTAATCCATATTTTTTCAGTTCTAATTCTTCCACTACTGGCCCGAGATGGATAAATTCATGGTCGATCGCACAAAGGTTAAATTTAAAACCCGGTGCTTCTTCGGGCAAAGATTCTTCCGTGGTTGCAGCACCCCCAGGAACCGAGCGTTTTTCTAATAGTAAAACACTTTTACCCGCCTTTAAAAGATAAGCGGCACAAACTAAGCCGTTATGACCGGCTCCAATTATAATTACATCGTACTGGGACATAAAAAACTCCTGTTAAATTCCCGCTTGCTGTGAATTTTACAAAACTTAATGCTCCGGTGGATTCTATCTCCAGAAAGAGATTGGGGCAGCAGGGGGGATGATTTTTGAGTCATTCGGTCCGATCAAAAAAAAGAGTCAATCTATGGATTGTTGCTGAAATTTATGCTATATTAACTCCTGATTTAAGATTGAAGGCGATGGAGCTCGCCATAACCGCCAATTCAGCGATCCCGATGGGAGGCTGAAGGGCTGATGGCTCCTACCTGTCCGGGCTGAATGCCGGGAGGTAGGGCGATCGCATCAATCCACTCCTGGACCAGCCATCCACACCTGTTCAGGAGCATAACGAATGTTAATCAGTACAATTTGGATCCTCGGGATGGGCTTTTTTGCCGGTCAATTCGCCCGTCGCCTCGGTGCACCCCCACTCATTGGCATGATTTTGGTGGGAGTCATCCTCGGTCCCGAAGTCGGAAATCGCCTAGAACCGGGCATTCTGGCTGCTGCCGATGATTTAAGAACCGTGGCGGTGATGATTATCCTGATGAAAGCGGGACTGGGACTCGATCGCGAAAAGTTGGCGGAACAAGGAACCGTGGCCCTACGATTGGGCGTTTTACCCGCTATCCTGGAAGCTGGGGCGATCGCCATTGCAGCGATGTTTCTTTTCCAGTTTGACCTTTTAACCGGGTTGCTCCTCGGATGTATTATTGCAGCAGAATCTCCCGCAGTGATTGTCCCAGGAATGTTGCGTCTCAAACGATTAGGTTGGGGGGTCAAAAAAGGCATTCCCGATGCCATTTTAACCGGCTCTGCCCTCTCCGATGTTGTCCTCTTACTCGGGTTTAGTTTACTCTTAAATTTCCTCCAACAAGGGGAACTAGAGCGAATTATATTACCTTGGGGACTCTCACTCAATCCCCTCTTATTACTTCCCTTCCAAGCATTGATGCAGGTCGGTTTAGGAACCCTGGCCGGTTATTTAGCCGCCCAATTATTAGTCTCCCTCCTGGAACGACAAAGCTGGAGTAAAAATCCCGTCCAAGATGTCTTAATTGCCGCCGTTGTCGCCGCATTTGCCGTGATTGCTGCCCGCCAATTCCCTTACTTTTCGGGTTATCTAGCAGTGATGTCGATGGGATTCTTTTTAATCGAACTGGATGCACCCTTGGCCCGCCGACTCCGGAATGGATTTAATACTCTGTGGATTGTGGCGGAAATTGTCTTATTTGTGTTAATGGGGGCGAGTATTCAGCTCCAAGTTTTGGGAGAGATGTTGTTACCGGGCTTGACTATTTTAGCGGTGGGTTTATTCATCGGACGCACCATTGGCTGGACACTTTCTACCGCAGGGAGTAATTGGAATTGGCAAGAAAAATTGTTTCTATTACCGGGGAATTCTGCAAAAGCAACGGTGCAGGCGGCCTTAGGGGCGTTACCTTTAGCTTATGGCATTGAAGGGGGTGAAATTATTTTAGCCATTGCGGCCTTGGCAATTTTAATAACTGCTCCTTTGGGGGCTTGGGCGATTCCAACTTTTGCTCCGAAATTGCTACAAAAAGGAGAAGTAGACCCAACGAAAGTGACCGTTGATGCTCGGACTCTGTTGTTGGCAGCGGTGGATAGTTCCCCTCGGGCAATGGAAGTTTTAAAACAAACGGCAGATTTAGCTCGGCGTAGTCATGGAGAGGCGATTGTTTTGTATGTAGTCACGGAAGACGACCCGGAGGAAATTCAAGGGATTCAGGAGATGACTCAGGGAGTTTTAGCAGATATTCGCCATCGGTTTATCACCGAAAAAGGTGCAGTGGTGGAGACAATTTTGGCTCGGTCTCAAGCTGATCCAGTCACGGCGATTGTCATTGGGAAAAGCCCTAATCCAGAGGAAGAAGGGGCAGCAGTTGGGTCGGTTTCTCAAGGGGTTTTAGCGGGGAGTCGCGTTCCGGTTTTGGTTGTTTAAACCCGAGATATTGCCGTGAAAACTGCTCAAAACTAGAGCAGTTTTTTCGGAAATCTTCCCCTTTAAAACGGGATAGAGCGATTCTGAGTAGGGAGTTTTAGAAGTCAGCAAACGGTCAGAAGTCCGGGCAATGTCCACCCAACTTCTGACCCGATGGGAACATTGGAAAAACTTTCCCGTAAAAAAATCCCCAAAAAGCTTGACCTGTTTTCTGAAGAGTGGTATAAGAAAAAAGGGCTTTCAGAATCCTCTGAACTTCCCAGTCTTAAACGCAACTTAAAGTAAGGAATACTCAAGTGGAAAGCTCTGGTAGTAGTTGTATTGCAACGATTACTCAGACAGACTCGATGGCTGACGAGCCTTTAGACGAACCTCGACCGTTTCCCCACAACCGGGCGGTTTAGTCAGTGAAATGACCTAGGGTGACTCCATCTGGGAGTTGTCATAGTTCATCTCGTGACCCCCGGGGAAGAGGGCGGTCATGTTAGGAATGGAGATGAACGATGAATCACCGAACGCTTGACGATTTAAACGAAGGGTGAAGGTTAGGCCAACCAACAGTTAGCCTAACCCAATCCCCAATGCAAATTTAAAGTCCCTGTTGCTGATTTCGGTTAGCGTTTTGGGTCGCGATCGCGCCAATGGAAACAAACCCTTGGTCCATCGCGAACTGGATGCGCTTGGGACTATTTATGAATGGGAATTCTGCAACCGCGATCGCAACAAACCTAGAGATTCTGTTGCCTGATTTCGGCTGCATTAAACCCTATCGCTTGGGGAAAAACCCCCCAACCACACTCGGAAATATAGAACCGATTAGAGAGTGGATCATGACCGATAATAATACTGAATTGCCATCCGTCCAGCCGACAACCCGAGACGCATTACGCCAACTCGTGCGATCGCAATTGCAAGCCTTACTCGAACAACATAACCTACCGGGAGCAAAAGCCTTACTGGTTCCAGTCCAACCCGCAGATATCGCCGAGGCGATTGAAGGATTACCGCAAACCATGCAAGCGATCGCCTTTCGGTTGTTATCCAAAGAAGAGGCGATCGAGGTTTATGAATATCTGGACTCTAGTATTCAATATAGCTTAATCGAAGAATTTAAACGCCAAGATGTTCTGGATATTGTCGATAAAATGTCCCCGGATGACCGGGCCCGGTTATTTGATGAATTGCCAGCCAAAGTGGTCAAGCGCATCCTCGAACAACTCAGTCCCGAAGAACGCCAAACCACCTCCTTGCTCTTAGGCTATCCCCCAGATAGCGCTGGGAGAATGATGACCCCAGAATATATCGCGGTCAAAGAAAACATGACCATCAAAAATGCCCTAGAGCGAATTAGAAACTTAGCCAATGTCAGCGAAATCATTTATTACCTTTATGTGACCGATGCCTTTCGGCATTTAATCGGCACCATTTCTCTGCGGGATTTAGTCGTATCGGAACCGGAACAACTTCTATCAGAAATTACCCGGCGAGAACCCGTCTTTGTTTCCACGGAAACCGACCGCGAGGAAGCCGCACGATTAATTCAGCGCTATGATTTTCTAGCCTTGCCGGTGGTTGATAGCGAACAACGTCTCGTGGGCATTATCACCGTGGATGATGTCATGGATGTAGTGGAAGCCGAAACTACAGAAGATATTTATGCTCTCGGTGGAGTTGAAGGGGGGGGACAAAACTATTTTCAAACCAATATATTCACCGTGGCGCGCAAGCGGTTGGTGTGGTTGTTGATTTTATTAATTACCAATACCGCCACCTCAGCAGTGATTCGCGCCCGAGAAGATCTTCTCCAACAAGTGGTTGCATTGGTGGCATTTATTCCCTTATTAATTGACACCGGAGGGAACGTGGGTGCACAATCCTCTACCGTGGTGATTCGCGGGTTAAATCTCCATGCCATTCGGGAAGGAAAAGCCTGGAGAATTATCGGACGGGAGACGACTGCCGGGGGGTTATTAGGAGTAATGCTGTCCCTTGTTGTCACCGTTTGGGCTTATTTCTTCGCGGGAAATCTGCTCGTTGCTATTTCCGTGGGCGTGAGTTTGCTGGCGATTACCGTCCTCGCCTCCTTCGCCGGGTCTGCCCTACCGTTTTTATTCTATCGGGTAGGATTTGATCCAGCTTTAATGTCAGCACCCTTTATTACCACCGCAGTGGATGTCCTAGGGGTGCTAATTTATTTAACGGTGGCACAGCAGCTTCTGGGAGGTGCGGCATGACTGGGAAACCACTGAAGATATCCCTTTCGATGCGCCCTGTTTCCCCTGGGGTGACGAGTTCTTGTCCCCTGAAATTGTATAGAATAGTGATCGGACTGGATCCAGGGAGTTAAACGTGACTGAACCTCAACCGATATCCTCTCCCCTCGGGACCCTGTCGCGGAGAGAAATACCTGACTTAGTGCGATCGCAACTGGAGGCCCTCCTCAAAAATGGGGACCTCCAGGGAGCTAAAGCGATTTTAGTCCCAGTTCAACCTGTGGATATCGCCGAAGCGATCGAAGGAATGCCCGAAGCGATGCAGGCGATCGCCTTTCGCTTGCTATCCAAACAGGAAGCAACGGAAGTTTATGAACATCTCGATACCAGCGTCCAACAGGTGCTTTTAGAAGACTTCAAGCGCCAGGACGTTCTGGATATCATTGGCAATATGTCCCCGGACGATCGCGCCCGACTACTGGATGAGTTGCCCTCCAAAGTCGTGCGCCGATTGCGGGCACAACTGTCTCCCACGGAATGGCAGTCCACCGCCCTGCTGATGGGCTATGAATCGGGAACTGCCGGGAGAATCATGAGCCCGGAATATATTTCCGTCCGGGAAAATATGAGCGTCTCCCAAACCCTAGAACGGATTCGCACCCTCTCGCCGGTAGCGGAAATTATTTATTACCTCTACGTCATGGATAGCGAACGCCGGTTAACCGGCATCGTTTCCCTGCGGGACTTGGTGATTAGTTCTCCCGAGGAAAAAATTAGTGAAATTATGACTTCCGATGTGGTATTCGTCCATACGGATACCGACGGCGAGGAAGTCTCGCGCCTGATTCAGCGCTATGATTTCCTAGCGATCCCCGTGGTTGATCGCGAGCAACGCTTAGTCGGGGTCATCACCATCGATGATGCGATCGACATCATGGAACAGGAAACCACCGAAGATATTTATGCCTTGGGTGGGGTCCAGTCTGATGGGGATAATTATTTTGAAATGAGTTTATGGACCGTGGCGCGACGGCGTGTCGTCTGGCTATTTGTCTTATTGCTCACCAATACGGTCACCGGATCAATTATTAATTCCCAAAAAGACTTATTGCAGCAAGTCGTCGTCCTCACCGCCTTTATCCCCCTACTCACGGGGACCGGAGGGAATGTCGGGGCACAGTCTTCCACGGTGGTGATTCGCGGGATGAATACCGATGAATTGCGGTTACTCGGACCGCTGAAGGTGGTTTTTCGAGAAGGAATTGCCGGTGCATTACTGGGAACAATTTTGGGAATCCTGGCCACCATTTGGGCTTTTTTCCTCTTGCAAGTCAACATTCAAGTGGCTTTTTGTGTCGGCATCTCTCTGATTGCTATTTCAATTTTGGCATCAGTATCCGGTTCGGCCCTGCCGTTTTTATTCCGCGCCATCAAGTTAGATCCCGCTCTAATGTCAGCGCCGTTTATTACAACTGCTGTGGATGTTTTGGGGGTACTCATTTACTTTAATATTGCCAAGCTATTTCTCGGATTGTAAATTTCCCCACCCCCCTACTGTCAGGGTGGGGATTTTTCCGGTTCACAGCAGATTGAATCAATCCCGACAGGACTCAACCTAAAAATCGGGTTGATTCAACTCCCAGTTCCTCTTTTACCCGATTTTTAAGGCTCAAAAACTCATCGTTGAAACTAGAGGATAGAGGAATCCTTGTTAGTCAGGCTGACAATTTTTTTAGCAATTTATGCTCAATTGTGTCCGGGTTGACTGAAAAATTTTTACCCAGCTTATATCAACATTTCTCTATAAAATGGCAAGATTAGGGCGATTTTTGATAAAATGGCAACTGTAATATAGGATTCGGTGGGTGCGAAGGACTCCATGTCAAATCACCGTCATTGGCTAGAAACCGCAGAATATGCTTCCTTGTTCGCGTCAGTGGTGGCGTCGATAGTGGCGGTCTTTTTTAATGGGGCAATCTATGTCGCCGCCCCTCTGATTTGTTGTTCCCTGATTCTGAATGCGATCGTCCGGTATCGCATGGAACACCAAACTCGCCGGATGAGTGGCACCACGAATCGCCTGCATCGCCAATTGGCGGAAGAACTGGAGATGCTCACCCAACGAGTGGAAGCGCAAAAGCAATTTCCCATTCCCCAAGTTGACGCAGAACCGAGCTCTCGCCCCCCCTTACCTACCGGGTCCCCGGAGGAACTCGCCCGGGTTCAAACCCGGTTGGCGCAGTTAGAATCGCTCAACCTCTCCCAGATTCAGGGGGAAATCGCCGGGTTGAAAGAGCAATATGCCTTGTTGGATGAAAGTCTGGGCAATGCGATCGCCTATCTGAATCGCTCATCCTTTGCCTACCGCTTAGAACGAGTGGAGGAGGCAATTTCCCAATTAACCTCGCAAATCGTGGTCCCCTCGCCCCCACCGCGCCCCCAACCGGAACCCCCCACACAGGAACCTGCGACCCCGGAACCCCCCACCTCCGCAACCCCTTCTCAACCCACCAAATCCAAACCGCCCTCGTCGAAAGTGGTCCTGCCCTCATTCACGGGACCCTCGGAACCCACGGCCCAGAATTGGATCTGTCGCCATAGTTTACCCGCTCATGCCGACTGGGTGCGATCGCTAGGAATTACCCCCGATGGTCAAATTCTGGCAACGGGCAGTTTTGATACCAGTATTAAACTCTGGAAACTCTCCACCGGGGAACTGTTGCAAGTGCTCGCGGAACATAAACGCGGGGTTTTTGCCATTGCGATCGCCCCGGATGGCAAAACCCTCGCCTCTGCCAGTTGGGATAAAACCATCAAACTCTGGGAACTCCCCACCGGAATTCCCAAAGAAACCCTCACGGGACATGGGGGTTCCGTCCGCGCCTTGGCGATCGCCCCCGATGGCAACACCCTGATTAGTGGCAGTTTTGACGAGACGATTAAACTATGGGACTTGTCCAAAGCGGAATTAATCGAGACCCTCACCGACTATACCGGACCCATCTTTTCCCTCGCCATTTCCCCCGATGGTCAAATTCTCGCCCGAGGCGGTGGGGATGGCAGCATTACCCTCTGGCAGTTCCCAACCAAACAGCCGATTTCGGTACTTAATGGCAGTTTAGAGGCAGTAGAAGCGATCGTCATCTCCCCCCAACAACTCCTAATCGGCGGCAGTGGCGATGGCAATATTCAACTCTGGAATTTGGAAACCGGAGAACTGGTGTGGAGTCTGAGCGCCCATTTAGGACCCGTAACCGCAGTTGCGATCGCCCCCGATGGCAACAGTTTCGCTACAGGTAGCGCCGATGGGACGGTGAAAATTTGGCATTTACCCACGGGTAAATTAGTTTGTGCTTTGACGGAAGAAAGTGGGGCCGTGATGTCCTTAGTTTATAGTCCGAATGGAGAGTTTTTGGTTAGTGGGAGTGCCAAAGGCATGGTCAGAATTTTGGAACGGGAGTAGTCCAACCGGCGGGGGATAAATCAACCATCTGTAGGGGCGATTCGCGAATCGCCCGACCGGCGGGGGATAAATCAACCATCTGTAGGGGCGATTCGCGAATCGCCCGACCGGCGGGGGTTCAAACCCCCGCCTAATAGCTAAAGTCGGTTAAAACCGACTAAAGACACCACCCTGTAACCTGTAGCAGCGATTCGCGAATCGCCCGATCGCCCGATGTTGCTTTCACCTAAAGTCGATACTGCCGATACACTTGCGCGGCAGCACGATGTAAGAGCGAATGGCGATACACCAACCCGCGCATATCCTCGCAATATCCGCCCCCAATCACACAGGCAACGGGATATCTCGCAGCGAGACAGGTGCTTAATACCTGCATATCCCGCCGAAAAATCCCGGTATCACTTAGGGCTAATTTACCCAGGCGATCGCCTGCATGAACATCAACTCCTGCGTCATACAAGACTAAATCTGGCTGGAATTGTCCGAGTAAATCCGGTAAATAATGGGCGACGGTTTGCAAGTATTCATCATCCTCCATCCCTACCGGCAAAGGAACATCTAAATCACTGATTTGTTTTCGCCCGGGAAAATTGGCCTCACAGTGTAGAGAAAACGTAAATACATCCGGGTCATTTTTAAAAATAAACGCCGTCCCATCCCCTTGATGCACGTCCAAATCCACAATTAAGACTTTGCGAATCCCTGCTAATTTTTGAATCATCCGCGAGGCGATCGCCAAATCATTGAAAATGCAAAACCCTGACCCAAAATCGGGAAAGGCATGATGGGTTCCTCCAGCAGTATTACAAGCTAATCCATATTCTAATGCCAGTTTAGCGGTCAAAACTGCCCCACCCACGGAGATACAAGTGCGATGGGCGATCGCCTCAGTCCAGGGTAAACCAATCCGACGCTGTGCTTTGGGGTCGAGAGTGCCTTGGCAATATGCCTGGACATATTCGGGGACATGAACCGACTCAATCCAGTCCTGGGGTGGCAATTCCGGCGCATGACACTGTTCGGGAGTGACAACGCGATCGCCTAACAGCATTTCATAGAGTAACCGAAACTTTTCCATCGGAAACCGATGGGACGGAGGCATAGGGGCCACATAGTCAGGATGATAAACGATGGGTAAGTCCATGTCAGGGAAGGTTTAGCGTTGCCGGTGTGTAGTCCACTTTAAAATCTAATTTAAACTCTAAAATGGGGATTATTGATAGCAATTAGGAGGGCGATCGTGCAATTCATCACGTGGCAGTCTGGGAATAGCAATCCCGAGATAGTGGGAAATTTCGAGACAATCCGGCAATGGTGGCGCAATCTCAACGGCAAAGAGATCAACTTGCGCCAGCGCATCCTGTCCGAAACCGGCGATGTTCGAGACTTGGATTGGGAACCCCAACGCTTTGACGAAACCTTTGCGATCGCCAGTCCCGATATACGCGGCATTACCCTCTATTGGACAAAACCCGGAATGCCAGACGAACGCAATACCACCGTCAGACAACTGCAACTCGACCCCAAACGGCAGCAACTCTACATTTATCCCCAATCCCAACCCACCCTCGTCATGCAGATCGGACTCGCTGCCTTAAAATATCAAACCTTAACCTTGAGAGAAGCCGAAATTTTTGTAGAAGACAATCAAACCTTAATTTTACGAGATACCACCCGATTAATCGAGGTTAAACTTAAACTAGATGATGAAATGATTTCTTCCCTGAAAGAACAATTACCCGATTAAAATAATCTTGGGCCGCCCTCATCCCCCAACCCCTTCTCCCATCTTGGGAGAAGGGGAGCCGGATTTAACAGGTTTCACAATGTGGAATATCCTCCAATTTTGTGACTTTTAAACCGGGTGATGCAGGCCATATTGTTTTAATTTTATTAACTTCAAAAGTGTGTCATTATGTCTTTAGAAACTCCACCTATCAAAACCGATACCCCCGCCAAAAAAGGAAAAAACCTGCCCTCAAAAGTTATTATTAAACTGGGCAAATTTGTGTGGACCACCCTCTGGCAACTGATGATGTCCAAACTTGCTCCCCCCAATCGGACTGGGGAGTATATTCGTCCCATCAGCGAGTTTAGAGATTCCGTAGGAACCCAAGCGGATAACCCCTATCCCCCAGGGAAGGAGCGCTATCGCCTCTATGTAGGATTAGGCTGTCCTTGGGCGCATCGGACCCTCGTGGTGCGATCGCTCAAAGGATTAGAATCGGCCATTTCCGTTGCGATCGTCTCCCCCTCTCCCGATGCCGGAATCTGGGTCCTAGACGAACCAGAATACGGCTGTCAAACCCTCCCGGACCTGTATGCGATCGCCCGTCCCGGATATCAAGGACGCTGCACCGTTCCAGTCCTATTTGATACTCAAACTCAGACCATTATTAACAATGAAAGTGCTGAAATAATCATCATACTAAATTCAGAATTCAACGAATTTAGCACCCATCCCGAACTCGATTTATATCCCGAACCCTTGCAAGAAAAAATAGAATACTGGAACGATAAAATTTACCCCGCCATTAACAATGGCGTTTATCGCTGCGGATTTGCCCAAAGTCAAACCGCATACGACACCGCCTGCACTGAACTGTTTACAACCCTAGATGAAATAGAGGCTGTATTGGAAACAAATCGATACTTATGCGGAGACCAATTAACCCTAGCCGATGTCCGCCTATTTACCACCTTATTTCGCTTTGATATCGTCTACCACGGACTCTTTAAATGTAACAAACGCCGCATCCAAGACTATCAAAACCTCGGACCCTATCTCCGGGATATCTATCAACTCCCCGGAGTAGCAGACACCTGCGACCTTGATAGTATCAAACGAGACTATTACGGCAATCTCTTCCCCTTAAATCCCGGTGGAATCATTCCATCCGGACCGACTATCACCAACTTACAAGAACCCCACCATCGCGAGGTTTTAACTCATTCTCTTAGTTCGTAGTAACGACTTCAGTAGGGGCGCATCCAGCAGTTAGGGGAGGGGCGTTCACAGGTTTTGGATCGAGAGGCGTCGAGGAAGGAGTAGAATAAAAAGAGGGAATGTGCTTGCACACATTCCCAGCTCACTAAAAATTTAAACTTATAATATGATAACACGCCTGGAAGGATTGATAGCTGCTAACCTCAACTGTCCAAGCTACTGTTCAAAACTAGAAACAGCCTCCAGTCTAGTTGCCATCGTGTGGGTAGCATGGGGGATTGGATTAGAATTGGCAAGGCGAGTGCTAGAGATGGAGTTGACCATCCGGGCCAAATTACCGACCCAATGGCCTTCTTGTCCACATTGTGGGACTCGTTTGAAGAGTATAGCGGTTCCCGGACTGATTATGTACTTTTCAAAGCCCCTCTCCCCTTCTGGGCCGCCGACGGTTTGGGGCCGCCATCGCTGTACCTTATGGACATGAGAAAGGCTATAGCGGTTCGGTGGACTGATTATGTACTTTTTTGCATCCCCTCGGATGTTCTGGGCCGCCGACGGTTTGGGGCCGCCATCGCTGTACCTTATGGACATGAGAAACGCTATAGGGGTTTTCAACAACGTTCAATGCTAACCCTTGTGGGACGAGTGAACGGGTCTCGCCGAGTGAGGCGTTGCCCGCTCAAGTGTCAGGGTAGTCTTAGAGTCCCTCTAGACGAGTTACTCTTAATAAAACCCGACCAAAAAACCTCGGATGAAGTGATTAAACATCGGGTGTTTATTAGCAATTTTTGTTCCCTTTGAAATTACTTCTCATTTACTCTTACAGTTAACTGGCATTAAAGTTTGCGATCAAACAATAGCCAATTGGGTGAAGTTCAAGGGACGGCTGGCAACGTCCAAAGTTTCGGAAGAACTCACGGCTTTTTCCCAAGGAGAAAGCCCCAGTCCTGAACAACTATCGGATGAGTTACAGTCAATGGCTTTAGCTTTAGCGGGTGATGGGGTGATGGTGCCTTTTAGACCCCAGGAAAAAAGTCCGTCTGGAGCCACGCAATGGAGAGAAGTAAAAGTTGGGATAATCGCGAGATTAGGAGCGTATTTTACCCGCGAGGGTAAACCCACAACCCGGTTACATAACCGTCGTCTAGTCGCGGTTCTGGGAAATATTCATGACCTATAGCAGTCCTAAATCAGTTGTGGAAGACGTCGGCGGCCCCCAACCGTCGGCGGCCCAGAACATCCGAGGGGAGAAGAAAATGTCACAACTGATTTAGGATTGCTATAGCTCCTCCCCCAACTCCTAGATGCGCCCTTGATGAGGGCCAACTGTCCAAATTGAGATGCTCCCTTAGAAACAGCACCCTGTTTTTAATTCCGTGAGTCACTCCTTACCTCAATTTGCTCCTGATGTCAAAAATATCTATCATCATTCCCGCTTACAATGCCGAAAAAACTATCATAGAAACTTGGACATCCATTCAAAATCAAACCTATTCGGATTGGGAAGTGATTGTCATCAATGATGGCTCAACCGACCAAACCCTGACCATTCTCCAGACGATTGATGACCCTCGATTAAAACTATTTTCATATACCAATGCTGGGTTACCTATAGCCCGCAATCGAGGTTTGGCTGAGGCAACGGGAGACTATATCGCCTTTCTTGATGCCGATGATTTATGGATGCCTGATAAATTAGAACGGCAATTAGCGGCCCTAGAACGTCATCCCGAGGCGGGGGTGGCTTATAGTTGGGTGATTTTTTTCAATTCAGAAAAAAACCAGCAGTCTCTAGGTCATCCTCACGATTTTGAGGGGAATGTTTATCCGGCGTTATTGTTAAATAACTTTTTAGGCAATGGCTCAAATCCCTTAGTCTCTCGAAAAGCCGTTCAGTCCGTGGGAGACTTTGACCCGACTTTTCCCCACTGTGCGGATTGGGACTATTATCTGCGCCTTGCGGTTCAATGGTCTTTTGTTTTAGTGCCTCAGCATCAAATTCTGTATCGTCAATCGGTGGGGTCAATGACCTCAAAATGTGATAACATTGAACATCAATTGTTAACGATGGTAGAGAAACAGTTTACAACGATCGCTCCCGAGGAATACCAAGGGCTAAAACCTCAAAGTTTAGCCTGGATTTATGAATATTGTACTCAACAATATTTAGAATATGGACGCGATCGCCAGGACATTGAGCGCGCAGGACAAAAACTGGCGCAAGCGATTCGCCTACATCCCCCGATTATATTCCAGGAATATGGCCGATCGCTCCTGCGATGGTTGATTAAACGCTGGATACTCACTCGATTTTCCCCCCACATCAAACCCTCCATCTAGGCGGATCATAACCGGCGATCGCCTTGGGCTCCGATCCTCTGCAATTCCAGAGGCGATCGCTTCCCTGTTGGTATTTCTCCCCAAAACTTCATCAATTTTCCCCGGGGTTACCCCTGCTGCCTACCCCAATGGCATCCACCGATCTCATTGACTCCTTGTTATACGGAATTCGGTTATTAAAAGTCTATAAAAACCCACACCCTCAAGGGTGGGGCTACACGGACGAAGCCCGCCTGCGCGGGCTCAAAACGAAAACCGACTTTTACCAACCGGATTTGGTATTAATACGGAATTCGGTTGCTCTAGGTCTATAAAAACCCGCAGCGTCAAGCCTGGGGCTATACGGACGAAGCCCGCCTGCGCGGGCTCAAAACGAAAACCGACTTTTACCAACCGGATTTGGTATAAGCATGGATCTGGGCTGACTCCACCCCCCCAGAAATTTTCCTACAGCCCAGTTTTAGCCTGTTCCATACGCTGTATTGCCCTTTTTTCCAAAGTGCCGGGGGTTCCAGATCCTTAAACAGGGACTTTTGGGATTTGCACTGAATTTTCCCCGTGACTTGCACAGAGAAGACTTTAAGAAATATTTAAAATGGATAGACTGAGGTTTACTTGAATCGGGTTAGAATATAAAATAAATCTAAGCAGAATTTCCAACTGAGCAAATTGATTTAAGCTAACTTACATGGATTAAACAGTTTCATGGGAGCATCTCAATTTTGCCTAAAAGGGGAATTTACACGTCTTGCTCCCCCTTCCCTCGTAGGGAAGGGGGCTGGGGGGTTAGGTCTCTTGAACAAATTGAGATGCTCCCCAGTTTCATTGTCTTTTCTCGCAGAACAGAGGCATTAGACCTCTTGCAAAATTCTTTAAAGCCCCCCAGGAACTAAACATTTATTCCGCTGGCCTCCCCCAGGAACTAAACATTTATTCCTCTGGCTTCCCCCTTCTTAAGGGGGACGGGAGGGGGATAATCAGGGGGACGGGAGGGGGATAATCAGGGGGGTTGGGGGGATCAATCCTTTTTTTTGCAAGAGGTCTATTGATTCTCAACGGATTGGTTCTCCGGACTTCGGCAGCAAATCAAAATGCTGAGTTGACTTGATTTGAAACGGTTTAACTCCGACTGGATACCCGAGGAAAATCCCCAATGGATAAAGAACCTAGCCTGGTAAAAAAACATGAAGTCAGTCCAGCCCTGGACTGGCTCAAATTCATCCAGCACCAGGGAATCAAAATCAGTATAAAACATCTGATTCGATCTCCTCGCCGCTATTGGGCTGGGGGAGCAATGATATTACTGACTGCAACCCTCGTCCAGTTCTTCTGGATGGGGAATGGGAATGGAAAAAACCTGAAATTAAGTCAAACCGTTGCCCCCACAACCTTTACCCGCGAATGGGAGAATGTCGCGATTGGGGGAGGGGGTTATGTAACGGGGATTGTCATACACCCGACAAATAGTAACGTAGTATATATTAAAACCGATAATGGCGGTAGTTATCGCTGGGATGAGAGCAATCTGCGTTGGATTCCCTTGAATGATGCGTTTGACGTGGAGGAAAGTCATTACTCGGGTGTTGAAGCCATTGCCCTGGACCCGACGGATCCCAATGTTGTTTATATGGCGGCAGGAAAATATCTAGATGCAGCACCAGGGACCCTCTTCAAATCCAGCGATCGCGGTGAAACTTGGGTCAAATCTAACCTCCGGGTAGCAATGGGGGGGACGAACACAAGCGGTGGGCGGGTCAGCGAATTGCGGTCAATCCTTTTGAACCCAATCTCTTATTCTTTGGTTCTCGTCAACAGGGGTTATGGAAATCCGAGGATGGGGGGACAACCGGGCAGCAGCATCAGGGACTATCGGCAACCCTCAATCCTGAAATTGGCATTTTAGCCATCGCCTTTGATCCGCAGACCCCGAACCAAGTCTATTTGAGTGCCTACGGCGATGGAGTTTACCAGTCCCAGGATGGGGGTATATCCTGGAATAAAATTCCCGGGAGTCCCTCCACTGCCATGAATCTGGCGATCGCTGGCGATCGCACCCTCTATGTCACCAGCGATCGAGCTCCGGGTGTGAGCAAATATACAGAGGGTCAGTGGCAAGATATCACCCCCAATTCCTCGAAGAACGAAATTTTTAATGGATTGACTATACACCCCCACCACCCTGAAACCCTATTGGTGATGGAAGGGGAAAAAGAGTACGCCCAAATTTATCTGACCCAAGATGGTGGACGCTCCTGGGTCCAAAATGAGACCCAGAGACAGAATAACGTTCCCTGGTTGCCCGATAGCTTTTTCAGCGCTCATCCTGCGGCGATCGCATTCGATGACCAAAACCCCAATCGAGTCTAGTTCACGGACTGGTTTGGAATCTGGCGCACGGAAGAGATTAATGCAAATCCCACCGTCTGGCGGAATTATCCAAGGGGGCATGAACAACTGGTGATCTTTACTCTGGTTGCTCCCCCGGAAGGGGCATTACTCTTAAGTGCCGTTGCCGATGTTGACGGATTTTATCACAGTCGCCTGGATACCTATCCCCTGGACCGCCTGGGTTACCCTAATCCACGGGGTTATGGGAAGCACTACTTGCAAGATACTTATAGTATGGCCTATAGCGCCCGTCACCCGTTGGAAATGGTTCGAGTCGGAGGCAGGCGCTATAACAAAACTTATACGGGGGCAACCTCCCGGGATGGGGGTCGCACTTGGCGACGTTTTCGCAATTTCCCCGAAGAAAAAATACCCCTGCGAGTTGCAGTTTCTGCCACTGATCCGAATAAATTTTTGGTGACTTTTAGTGAAGAACAGCCCTTACAGACTCAAGATGGCGGTGCATCGTGGCAAGAGGTACAAGGGCTGCCGAATGGATTTAAAGGACCTTGGAATTGGGCTCAACCCTTAGCGGCTGATGGCGTGAATGGAGATCGCTTTTACTACTACCGCGATCGCACCGTTTATCGCAGTCAAGATGGAGGTTTATCCTTTGCCCCAGTGTATGATTCTTTACCCGCAGCCCAACGGTATATCCTAAAAACTATGCCGGAGGTTGAGGGAGAAGTCTGGGTGAGTTTAGAGACAGGCGGACTTCATCGGTCTGAGGATGGGGGCGAAACTTTCAATCCCATTGCTACCGTTGAGCGATCGGATTTATTCTCTTTTGGGAAACCGCCAGACCAGAGCAATATTCCGGCATTATATCTGTATGGGAGGTTAACCGATCGCCGCGAAGGCATCTTTTTATCGTTAGATTTAGGAGAAACCTGGCGCAATATCGACGATCCGACCCGACCAATTGGCAGTCTTGCCAACAGCATGGACGCCAGTAAACAGCACTTTGGTTTAGTCTTTATGGGGACGAATGGTAGAGGAATTTATTATCAACTTATTCCCCCAGACCCTTAAACCCCTGTTGCACTCCCGGACCTTCACCTCGTGACAAAAGAGCCATAGACCAATCATCGAATTTTTACAACCGAATTCCATATTAAGGTGCACTCTCCCCTGAAATTATCGGGTCTTAAATCAGAAACCCACCCTGTGTTTTATTTCATTCATCCTGATTATGAATCTCATAAATGGGTCATCATGAATATATTTTCAACCCTGCTTAAACAACAAAAAATGGATTCTTTAGCTATCCCACAAAAGAATCCCCACCCAACCCTCCATCTGAATCGGTATAAATGGGTGATTTATGTCCTATTTGGATTGATAGGAAATATTGCAATTTTTAGTGCGACAATTTTTTATACCAAAAAGGTTGCACCGACCTATCGGAGTGAGTGGAGCATTTCAATTCCCGGTCCCAAATTATCGTCTTATGTTTATTTACCTGGAATCGGACAAGCCACTTCTAACGTAGAATCTCCCTATAATAGTAATGTGGCTGACCCCCGCGAAAGCTACAAATTGATCGCCCGGACTGATGAAGTGATTGAGATGGCAGCGAATCAAATTAATATCCCGAAAAATCAATTTGGCCGACCTCGGGTACAGATATTAGTCAACAGTACCCTCATTCAGTTTCAAATGGAGTCAGATAGTCCTGAATCAGCTCAAAAAAAGGCATTTGCTCTCCAAGCCGCTTTAGAGTTACGGGTACAGAAACTCCGGCAGGAAGAAATTGACCAACAAGAGCGTAACTTGACCTCCACTCTTGACTTTGCTGAACATAAATTGCACCATGCACAGCAGCGGGTATCTGACTACAAACGTGAATCAATATTGCTAGATGATGACCAAATTCGCGATGTATCCATGAATTTAGAGCAGTTAAGACGAGAACGGGATGGACAAGTTGCGGAACTCCAACAAGTGGGAGCAAGGTTACAACAGCTTTCCGCCGATCTGGGAATTTCGGTTGAAGAAGCAAGGGATGCCTTTACCTTGCAATCCGATTCGATATTTCAACAATATTTAATGGCCTACAGTCAAGCGAGTAGCGATCGCGTGCAATTAAGTGCAAGGTTTCGTCCGGAACATCCGGCTTTAATTGCCAAAACTGAGGAATGGGAGGCAACGCAATTGGCCCTTCTGCAACGGAGTGAGTTCTTACTAGGACGTCCCATTCAGTTGGGACAATTAAAACAATTAAATATACCGTCGAATAATTCAGAGAGAGCAGAACGGAGTCAATTGTTGCAAGATTTGATTGTCTTTCAGAACCAATACCGGGGACTCGAAGCGCAATTGCAGCAGATGGATCAACAGCTCATTGAGAACCAAGCTCGTCTGTCTAGGCTTTCCATCGAAAAGACTCAGTTAGATAATATTCAAAGGGATGTCCAAATTGCCGAAGCTGTTTTTTCCTCAATGTTAACTCAACTTGACCTCAGTCAGGCGAATATTTCGGTGTCCTATCCGCCGATGTTACTACTCACGGAACCCAGTTTACCCGATCGACCCACTGCACCGAGGAAATTGCTGCTATTAGCAACGGCAATGGGGTCTGTTTTTTTAACATCCGGCCTTTTCGGGTTATGGACTCGCGATCGCCGGATTCACCCCAACCCCCCCTCTTCCTAAACCCCACTACCCCATCCCCATTGTTTCTTGAAATTTGTCTTTATGAAGCATTCCCGGATTCATCCTGAAAATTTACCCGAGGCGCTGATTTGGTATTATATTATTTTTACTTACCTTCTGTACTTACTGGGCGCTCAGTATGTAGCAGCGAGTCTCCTGGGAACTTATTTAACCTTTTGTGTCCTCAAACAATGGTGGGAAGAAACTGACAAAACTCCCCCGGAGGAAAAAATTGTATTGTCTCCGTTAAATTGGGTATGGATTGCGGCGATATTAGTCATAGAATTTTCTTCAATTATCGGACATCTTGATAATAGTTTAGGACTAGGGCAACTCTTTGAATCCACAGTATTCTGGTGGTATCCAGGCTGGGGTCTTTTTATCTTGTTTACTTTAGCAGGTCAGTTAAAAATCCGCCCTGAGATTATCTATAGAGCAGCCTGTATTCTTTGTTTCCAGAGCCTAATAGTTACGGCAGTTTTCCGGGTTGCGGCGCTAGTCCATCTTCCTCAACTGATTTATGTCTCTCCATTTCAAATATTTGGTGGGGGTACCCATGTTTCTACTGTTAATCTCTGCTATGTCCTAGATGTAGATGAAGTTAGATTAGTATTATTTACCCCTTGGTCACCGGCTTTAGGATTAGTGGGGAATATGTATTTATGGTTGGCCCTGGCAGAACCGAATATAAAATGGCGCTTTCTGGGAATCATGGGTGCCGTCGCAATGATTTTCGCCTCGGCGTCGCGCATGGCTATGGTCACTTTGCCTTGTGTCCCCATTTTTATCTGGTGCTTAACGCATTGTTTTAACCCCTGGTTTCAAATCTGCGCCGGATTTTTAACCCCCTTGTTCGTGATGATTTTACCCTGGGTGCGTCAGGTCGTAAGAACCCTAAAAGAGCGGTTTCATAATGCTCGTCCCGGGTCTTCTATCGTCCGAAAAGCATTGAGAGAAATGGCTAGGCAGCAATGGGAACGGGATGCTTTCCTGTGGGGTCATGGGGTCCTCAGCCCGAAAGGTCCCCCGGTCACTGGCGGAGTGCCCGTCGGCACTCATCATACTTGGCTGGGTCTTCTTTATATTCATGGAATATTTGCTTTTGCTGCTTTAGCCATCGGGTTTTTCTTAAGCTTTCTGGATTTAGGAATGAAAGCTTTTACTCATAAAACGTCAAAAATTGGGTTGGCAATTTTAACCGTTTTATTTTTGTTTTCTTTGGGAGACAATATTGATATTTTAGCCTACCTCTATTGGCCGGGACTGATTGTGATGGGGCAGGGATTTAAAGAAAAATGGACCTGATTTTTAGAGAGTCTCCCCCCTGCTGAAGTCTCATCCCGGGCTAAAAGTCTAAGGTGGCACAGAGGAAGGCGACTGCACTTTCCCATTGCACCGTTTGATGGAGGAGATGGCGTTGGAATGCCTCCCTTACTGCCTGAACCTCTGTCATAGAGAGCATCTGTGCCAATCGGTCCCCATAGCTGGGTTTGGCCGATTTTGAGGGAGTAAACCAGCGATCGAGCATGGCGGAAGTAATCTGTAATTCCTGGTGCGATCGCTCAACTTGCACTTCTACCCGAAACCCCACGGATTCTAAATCCCGTTGCAAATCTGCTGCATCCCAATTCACCATCGGGTCCGTAGAATCTTGATATATCGCCTCTTCTGCTGCCATTAGCCGATCGCCTAAATTCCCCTTCAGTCCTTTCCCCCCTAACAACCGATACAAGCGCTGAGTATAACGCGGCAGAGTTTCCCCTAATACTATGCATCCCGACTCCGACAGCAGGGATGTCAAACTCTCGGCGATCGCCCGTTTATCCCCTTCCCGAACTAAGGCATTTCGGCCCAGAATGCGGTCAAATTTGACTCCAGGAGCTTGCTTTTCCAAGGTTGGCCTGATTTGAGATAAAGACGCTGCCATCACCATTGGCCGCATTAACTCCGGCAGGGATGCCGATTGTTCTGTTAACGCCCTCACCTCGGACTCTTGACGGGCGATCGCATACACTCCCCCTTCTGGCACTCGTCGGACTGCCTCCCAAGTGAGTAATCCACTTTGAGCGTTCAAATCCAGAATCAGATGATGCCGTTGGGGTTGCGCGATTTCAAAGAGGCGATCGCGCACTTCTCCGAGGCGACTGCCGACTTGTCCTAAAGTGCGCTGTAACCAGCGATCGGCAGTGCGATCGCCAGGACCATAAGTGAGGACCTCTGCCGGTGCCACCCCTACTCCTTCCACCATTGCCGCTAACTGCGCTTCCCTCCGTTGCGCCACCTGGGTGGCAATTTCCGCCTCCTTCCCCTGATTAGAGGGTTGATAAAACACCTGTCCCTGCAAACTTTGGGGTAAATATTGTTGTTCTACCCAATGATCGCGATAGGCGTGAGGATACAAATATCCCGCACCATGTCCGAACCCCTTTTTATCCCGATTCGCATCCTTTAAATGGCTGGGAACCTCTGCCTCTCGTTCCTTTTCCACGGTAGCTAAGGCATCAAAAAAGCCCATAATACTGTTAGATTTAGCAGCCGTGGCTAAGTATAAAGCCGCTTGGGCTAAATGATACCGTCCTTCGGGCATTCCCACGCGATCGAAACTTTGGGCACAAGCATTCACCATCACCACGGCATTGGGGTCCGCTAGTCCAATATCCTCACTGGCTAAAATCAACATCCGTCGGAAGATAAAACGCGGATCTTCCCCGGCATAGACCATTTTGGCTAACCAGTATAGGGCCGCATCGGGGTCAGAACCGCGTAAACTTTTGATAAAAGCACTGATGGTATCAAAGTGAGCATCCCCTTCCTTGTCATATAAAACCGCCCGTTTCTGGATGGATTCTTCCGCCACTTCCAAGGTGATGTGAATTTTGCCGGAGTCATCGGGGGGAGTGGTTTCTACGGCTAATTCTAAGGCATTCAAGAGCGATCGGGCATCACCATTGGCAACATCCACCAGATGAGCGGTTGCCTCTGGATCCAGATACACCTGGAGATGTCCATATCCGCGATCGCCATCGTTTAAGGTTTGCTCACAAATCTGCTGTAAATCCGTGGGAGTCAGGGGAGTCAGTTGAAAAATGCGCGATCGGCTGACTAGGGCTTTATTGACTTCAAAATAGGGATTTTCCGTGGTAGCTCCAATTAGAATAACGGTACCATTTTCCACCCAAGGTAAGAGCGCATCCTGTTGGGATTTATTAAACCGATGGACTTCATCGACAAATAAAATAGTTCGTTGAGCAGATTCCTGGCGATGCTGTTGAGCAGAGGCGATCGCCTCCCGAATCTCCTTCACCCCAGAAAGCACCGCATTAATAGCAATAAACTCAGCTTGGGTACTATTAGCAATCACCCGCGCTAAAGTAGTTTTTCCCGTCCCGGGAGGACCATAAAAAATCACAGAAGAGAGTTGATCCGCCTGAATTGCCCGACGCAACAACCGTCCCTCCCCCAAAATATGCTCCTGTCCAATAAATTCCTCCAAAACCCGGGGTCGCATCCGCGCCGCCAACG
Source organism: Oscillatoria sp. (assembly GCA_011390515.1). GTDB lineage: Bacteria > Cyanobacteriota > Cyanobacteriia > Cyanobacteriales > Laspinemataceae > Laspinema. Next base: position 10,981 of record JAABSJ010000025.1, on the reverse strand, counting down.
GTGCATCTTTCTCAAGATTGGGTTGTGTTTTTGTCTTAAATTTCATGATCCTAATTAATCCTAATAAAAACCCCAACTAAAGTCGTCCTTAATGTTTGTAGTAACGACTAAAGTCGTCCTTAATGTTCGTAGTAACGACTCCTTTCTTTCTTTCTTTCTTAATGTTCGTAGTAACGACTCCTTTCTTTCTTAATGTTCGTAGTAACGACTTCAGTCGTTTCCCCCAGCCGAACTTACGCACCATTTAACATGAACTTTTAAATAATGTACAGGCGATTCTCGAATCGCCTCTACATTATTTAGGGTAGAGGGTAAAAAAACGAGTTCATTGGTTTCTCCAGCCGAACTTACGCACCATTTAACATGAACTTTTAAAGAATGTAGAGGCGATTCTCGAATCGCCTCTACATTCTTTAGGGTAGAGGGTCAAAAAACGACTGAAGTCATTCTCTTAAGTTCAACGTCCCGACTTCAGTCGTTCTCTTACAAAATACCCGGTTGATCCCCCCAACCCCCCTTAAAAAGGGGGGCTTTTTAGAATGTTGCCAGATGTCTAGTCGTTCTCTTCGTTTGTAGTAACGACTTCAGTCGTTTCCGGCACAAGAATCTCGCAAGTTGCAAACTATCAAACCCGATAATCATGATTCATCGGGTACAAACGGCTAACTGTTGAGGACCGATCGCCTGAAAGTAGTCCGGAGTTAATCCCCAAACTTTGCATTCAAAACTGGCATTAACGCGCTTGCCACTTTTTCGGACGATCGCCCAGTTACAATGGGGTAAAACTTGGTCTAAAAAGATTTCCGCACTCTGGAGAGAGGGAAAGCCAAAATAGTCCACCCAGGGTTGTCCGTCCGCGAGTAGAGACACCTGGCGATCGCCCCTTTCAACCGTTTCCCAGTGGGCTGTTTTAGGACAGGACTGTAACAGATTGTGCCAAGCCTCTAAAACTTGCATGAGTTCATCTTTTTTGAGACTTCTCCAGGGTTGGGGATTGCCCAAAATTTTTCCAATGATTCCCGGAGAAAATACGGTACTTTTTTGACGGCGATGGATGAGTGCTATCTCGTGGATCAACTGTTCTTTGCTCAGAGTGATAGCCATAATAGTTCAGGGGTGGAGTTCATCTTATCCCTGTGCTTATTTTAGCATAAAAATCCTGGATATTCCCAGATTAGACCTGAGAAAACCTTAGCGTTTGATGTAAATAGATGACCCTTGATTTTCATCATCTGTCCCGAGGATTTTGCCTCCCGAAAGACCGGGTAAAAATTCTAAGGCTTCTATTTTATGACCATTAACGCGATAGAGAGGAACCAGAGAATCTGCGGGACGAAATTCAACTGCATCGCCGTTCATCAAGAACAGGCCAGCGGCATAAACTGCGGAATCAAAAGGTCCATCATCTCCGGGGTCGCGAGTGGAAGTGATATAGAGAATGCCAGCATTGTTAACTTTCAGGTCACTAATGTGACGAACATCTTCCTCGGGCCAAGGAACGGTCATTACAGCCGATCCTTGACCCGAGATTTGAGACTCGTTCAAGTCAAACCAGCCCCAATAGAGTACCCCTGGATCATTGGGACTACCGCGATGACCCCAAACGCCTAGCAATTTGCCGTCAATGAGGTGTAAATCAAAGCCTTCTAAATTAGTATTTTCGGGCAAATCTGGGAGAGAAAAGATGTGGACAAGTTGAATCATCCCGGTGGAATCGAAGGTGAAATGATAGACTCGACCGAAACTGGTGACGGCCATAAAAGCGGAGTCGTCAGTGTCTGGAACCCGGGCGATCGCCTCTAAATCAATGGGCCATTCTGCACCATCAGGCCACTGGATGGGGAAATAATCCAAAGAATCAGGTCCGTGAACCGTTAAAATAGCGATCCGACCGTCTCCTTCTGTTTTATTGTCATGGACAATCACAAAACAAGTAGCTGGGGGACATCCCATCGCATCCAGAGAGTGTTCAACTAGGGCGATACCACTAATGCCAAAAAGAATGCCCGTTTTAACGGGACGCCACTGTGCCGAAACGGACAGCAGTGCGATTAAAAAAATTAAAACTGTGGTGGCAGCAGCGAGGAAGAAGGGTGGAACTTTACGCATTTGAAACCTCTCCAACGATAGTATCTCCCGTGATGGGTGGTTAGGATGAAGGCGATCGCCGATGGCAACCGAGGAAAATCCCAGAGTTGGGTCTCTCCCGGGTGGGATGAACAACCCGGGATAGTGGCATCCGGGGGGAAATTGACCACATCAGGGGATTGAGCTTTGAGGGACTAGACTCTATAAACAGACCGAGAGTTCTGATTGGACAAACCACAACATGACAGCCCGAGGGCAGAAAGGTACCTCCGGAGTAATACAATATCACTAGAGAATGGAGAGATTAGACCTCAATTTTTGTCAGCCTTCCCAAACCACCCAGGATCAGACCAGATAAACCATGCCATTGAGGAAGACACTGCGCCGAATTATTAAAGGTCTTTAATTTATGCTTGAAAGTACCGCCTTTTCTGTACAGTTAGCCATTGACCGCCATCCGTTAACCGTCACGCCAGATACGCCAGTTAGCTCGGCGATCGTGCTGATGAGCCAGGTAAAATCGAGTTGCGCGATCGTGGTAGAAGCCGATAAAATCCTGGGTATATTTACGGAACGGGATGTGGTGAAATTGACGGCACAGAGTGGCGATCGGGAACAAGACTCCTTCACCAAAGCGTTTAGTAAACAACCGATTTCTGCATTAATGACCCCTAGGCCGTTTATCTTAAAGGAGGAGCATCTTCCGAATCTCGTCACCCTGCTAGATTTGTTGCGTCAGAAACAGATTCGCCATTTGCCCATTGTGGATCCCGACGAGAAATTACTAGGGACGATTACCTACCAAAGTATTCGGGAAATTATCCAACCGGCAGATTGGATGCGCTTGAGACGAGTGGTGGAAGTGATGAACCCCAAAGTGATTACGGCATCGCCATCGGCATCGGTGTTGGAATTAGCCACCTTGATGAGCATCCATCGGGTCAGTTGCGTGGCGATCGCCCAAAATCGCCCCAGCGATGACCCCCGGGAGACCCCAGAACTGCAACCCATGCCGATCCCAATCGGAATTGTTACGGAACGGGATATCCTCCAGCTACAGGCATTAGAACTCAATCCGAGAAAACTGACTGCTGCCGAGGTGATGAGTTCGCCCCTGCTGCTGGTACAACCGACAGATTGTCTGTGGACTGCTCATCAGTTAATGCGGGAATATCGAGTCCGACGATTGGGGGTTGCCGATGAGGGGGATTCCTTACAGGGAATCATCACTCAAACCAGTTTACTCCAAGGATTTACACCGATTGAGATGGATGCGGCGATCGCCGCCTTGCAAGGATTAGTCGAAGAACGCACAACCGAACTCCTACAGGCGAATGAGCAATTACGCCGGGAAATTTTAGAACGCCAACATACAGAGGCGGCCCTGCGCCTGTCTCAAGCGCGTTTGGCGGGGGTTCTCGATAGTGCCGACGATGCGATTATTTCCATTGACGAAACTCACCGGATTCAACTGTTTAACCAAGGGGCCGAGAAAATCTTTGGTTACAGTGCAGCAGAGGTGATGGGACAACCCCTCGATCTGCTGTTACCAGAAAATCTGCGTCTGAAGCATCGCCAGTATATTGAAAATTTCCGCGACACCCCGGAAGTATCCCGGACAATGGGGACGCGATCGCAAGTCTTCGGACGCCGCAAAGATGGCAGCCAATTTCCCGCAGAAGCCTCTATTTCCAAATTAGAAGTCGGTTCAGAACGACTGTTTACCGTCATTTTACGGGATATTACCACCCGAGTTGCGGCCCAAGAAGCCCTGCAATTGCAACTGGAACGGGAACGAGTCATGTCTGCCATGCGCGATCGCATTCGTTCTTCTCTCAATCTCCAAGAAATTCTCAACACCACCGTTGCCGAAGTTCGACAATTTTTAAATACCGATCGCGTGATTATTTATCGCTTCCACCCGGATTGGAGTGGTAAAGTGGTCGTCGAATCCTGTAGCAATGGAGCCCGAGAAATCCTCAACCTCACGATTCTCGACCCCTGCTTTCGCGAAAGTCAGGCTGAACTCTATAAAAAAGGGCGTCTCAAAGCCACTGCTGATATTTATTCCGCCCCCATTAGTCCCTGTCATCGCAATTTATTAACCCAGTTTCAAGTTAAAGCCAATTTAGTCGTCCCGATTTTATTAAATGAAGATTTTCAGTCCCACTCCGAGGAGGACAGGGTGGAACAAATGAAAATTCCGGCGGGGAGAACAACCAACTCTGGGGATTGCTGATTGCTCATCACTGCCAAGGTCCTAGGCAGTGGCAGAATTGGGAAACCGAATTCCTGCGCGAATTAGCCACTCAAGTCGCGATCGCCATCCAACAATCCACCCTCTTTGAACAATTGCAAGCCGCTAATCAAGAATTACACCGCATTGCCTCTCTCGATGGCTTAACTCAAGTCGCCAACCGTCGTTGTTTTGATGAATTTCTGAATCACGAGTGGCGACGAGGGGGCGAAACTCCCCTTTCCCTCATTTTGTGCGATATCGACTATTTCAAACCCTATAACGATACCTACGGACATCAAGCCGGTGACGAGTGCTTGCAACGGGTAGCGGCAGCCCTGCGTCAATGTATCAAACCCAAACTCGAACTGATCGCCCGATATGGTGGCGAAGAATTTGCTGCCGTTTTGCCCAATACCGACCTAAAAACGGCCTTAGAACTCGCAGAACGAATTAGAACACAAGTGGCTGGATTACAGATTCCCCATGCTCAATCTCAAGTCAGTGCTTACATCACCATGAGTTTAGGAGTAGCAACCCTCACTCCCTGTTCTGAAACCTCTCCCACTCAACTGATTGCCAATGCTGACGAAGCCCTCTATGTGGCTAAAGCGGGAGGACGCAATCGCGTCGTTTGCGCGTAATCAGGGATGTTCTTCCTCAAATCGCACCCCCCACTCGTGCATTGTCTCTAAAATTGGTCGCAGAGTCATTCCAAATTCAGTTAAAGAATACTCCACTTTCGGCGGAACCTGGGCATAAACCATCCGGTTAATAATCCCATCCCGTTCCAGCTCTCGCAGTTGCTGAGTCAGCATTTTTTGAGTAATTCCCGCTAAAGCCCGATGCAGTTCTCCAAACCGTTTTACTCCCGAAAATAGCTCTTGCAAAATCAACACTTTCCATCGTCCCCCAATAATCGCTAAGGTGGTTTCCACCGGACATCCTACTTGTTTTTTGTGATCTGATTTGGCTTCCATTGTTACTTTTTGGGTACTAACCCACTTCAAAGTGCATACTTTACAAATCGACTTTACCTATTCTAAAGTAAGTAATAACTAAAGCATCAAAATTCCATAAAACCTGTTGCGATCGCATTGGAGGAACCCATGTTAACCCTACGCAAAGCAGAAGAACGGGGACAAGGCAATTATGGCTGGCTCAAAACCTCCTATAGCTTTTCCTTTGCTAACTATTACGACCCTCAGTACATGGGATTTCGTGCCCTGCGGGTGATTAACCAAGACTGGGTGAGTGGTGGGGGCGGTTTTCCCACCCATTCTCACCGGGATATGGAAATCATCACCTATATCCTAGAAGGGGCGTTAGAACATAAAGATAGCATGGGAAACAGTTCGGTGATTCTTCCTGGGGAAGTCCAACGGATGAGTGCCGGAACGGGAGTCGCACATAGCGAGTTTAATCCTTCCCCAACCGAATCGGTGCATCTGCTGCAAATTTGGATGTTACCCGGTCAACAAGGACTCCCCCCCTCATATCAACAAAAACACTATCCCGAGGCCGAAAAACGCGGCCAATTCCGGCTAATCGGGTCCCCGGATGGACGGGATGGTTCGGTCACCATTCATCAGGATGTGAATCTGTATGCCACTATCCTGCATCAGGGCGATCGGGTGGTGTATGACATTCCCCCCAACCGTCATGCTTGGATACAAGTCGCCCGGGGAACCCTGACCCTCAATGACCTGCCCTTGAAAACTGGGGATGGAGTTGCCTGTTCCGCGCCGGAAACCCTCACCCTAGTTGGGTCTGAGGAAGAGGCTGAAGTGCTGTTGTTTGATTTAGCTTAAGCATCGGCAGGACTTACGCAATCTGTAACATCGCACCCTAAATGTAGAGGCGATTCGCGAATCGCCCCTACATTTTGCTGGAGCAAATGTAGCCCACCTTATGTTCGGTGGGCAGTGCCCACCCTACATTTAGCTGGAGGCAGAGCCTCCGGGAGAGCATGACTGGGTAGAACCCAGTCACGAGGAAAACACCACAGGATAAGACTTTCAGTCGGTTTCAACCGACTTTAGCTATTAGGCGGGGGTTTTAACCCCCGCCGGGTGTTGCCACTTACATCTCCGGTTCAGCCGATCGCCACTCCACCCCAGACGGAGAAGCTACATTGTCCAAATCTGGCGAATCCTGGAACACCGTTTCCAGTTGATCCGGACTTAAAGGCGGACGGTTGCCCCCGAACATATCATGAAGCAACGTATAAAAACAGGGAATAATAAACAACGTTAGAAACGTCGCTAAGGATAACCCCGAGAACACCACCACCCCCAAGGGTTGTAAAAATTCCGATCCTTCCCCGACCCCTAACGCCAGAGGCAACATTCCCAACACTGTAGTGATGGTTGTCATCAAAATCGGACGCAAGCGTTGGGGTGCCGCTTTCAACATCGCTTGCCTGCGGTTAATCCCGTCTTCTTTATAAATTTGGTTGGCAAATTCCACCATAATAATGGCATTATTCACCACAATCCCCACTAACAGAACCGCCCCGACTAATACCGTCGCCCCCACTGGGGTTTCCGTGACATAAAGTCCGACAATTCCCCCCGCTAAGGCTAAAGGAACCGTTAGCATAATCACCAAGGGGTCAACGAGGGAATTGTACTGCACCGCCATCACCACAAACACCAGAAAGGCGGCTAATCCGCCTAACAGTTTCAGGGAGTTTTGTAACTCTTGATTGGTTTGTGCTGAAGAAGAAGGAACCACACTCACTCCTGGGGGAAAATCGATGCCCCCCAGGACTTCAGCAATCTGCTCATTTGCCTCTCCTAGGGTTGCACCTTCGGTCAAAGAACCGGCAATAATATACACCTGACGCTGATTAATTCGTTGAATTTCTCCCGGTGCTTGTCCCCGTTCTACCGTTGCCACATCCTGCAAGCGAATGGACCGATTATTCCCCACTAATAGGGGTAATTGTTCTAACTGAGTGACTCGTTGGACGACATTATTCGGTAAGGTAACACGAATATCAACCAGGCGATCGCCCCGTTGGAGTTGAGTAGGAACAGCCCCTTGAATCGCCGTTTGAATCGCCGATCCAATATCATTCACCGACAACCCATATTCGGCGGCCCGTACCCAATCAGGGCGAATTTGTAACTCCGTTTGTTGAGGGTCGGCATCGGGACGAAAACTTGCCAAAGTGACTTGTTCATCTAATGCTGCTAAAACTTCTTCTCCCACTTGTTCCAATGCCCGAACATCGGTCCCTTGTAACGTAACATCCAACTCAGCGCGAACTGGGGAATTTGTAAGAATAATTCCCCGGACACTTTCGGGACTCATTCGCAAGCGAGCATCCACGAGATTGAGCTTTCCAAATTCCCGATTAACGCGGGTAATAAAAGCGTCAATATCTGTACCCGGTTTCAAGGCAATGGTACTCGAACCCCGGAGAGGATTCGGGGAGACACTGGTGCCAAACAGAAAGCCTCCAGCAGTGGTAAAGGCATTCACCGTTTCCGGTTGATCCAGTAAAATCTGATCCACCTTGGCCATGATTTTCAGGTTTTGAGCCACAGTCGTATTCGGAGGAAACTGGGCAAATAAGCGAGCTTGTCCTGTATTAATTCGAGGTAAAATTTCCTGGGGAAGTCCTCCACCTAACCAAAAACTCCCGCCGCCTAAAACGATGATAGCCAGGGCTATAACAACTAAGCGCAGGCGTAAAACCCATTTTAAAATCCATTGATAAAGGCGATTAAATCCATTGAATCCTGCATTAAATAACCGGATTAGAAAGAATTGACTTAATCCGCTGGTATAGGGAATGGCTAATAAGCGGGAGGTCAACATCGGAACCACGGTTAAGGCAATCAGTAAGGAGGAGGCAACGGCAAAACTAATGGTTAAAATGAGTTCGCTAAATAACAGGGAAAACAGACCGCCAATCAGTAAAAAGGGTAAGACTGAGACCAGGTTAGTGGTGGTAGAGGCGAGTAAGGCGGACTCGATGGACCGACTGCTGGCTTCTGCTTGAGCGATCGCCTTGGAGGAGGTTAGCCGTTTCTTCTGCTGACTTTTCCCCGGGGTCATCCCCACCCCTTCGGCGATGGTTTCCAACATGACGATCGCATTATCGACCACAATCCCCACCCCCAGGGCTAATCCTCCTAAACTAAACACATTTAAGGACAGACCAAACACTTGCATTAAAGCAATAGAACTCAGAGTTGCCAAGGGAATGGCTAGGACAATAATGATAGTTTGGCGAATCGAACCCAAAAACAGTAACACCGCCAGGGCCGCGAGTCCTGCACCCGTAAACCCAGCCATTGCCACATTAGTAATGGAATTTCTAATAAAAACCGATTCATCTAAAGTCGGATAAATTTCCATATCCGGGGGAATTAACCCGGACTGACGCAACTGTTCGAGTCGGTATTTGACCCCATCTACTGCCGTAATCGTATTCGCATCCCCTTGTTTTTGAATACTCACTTTCACAGCCGGTTCACCATTCAGGGTGACCAACACTAGCCGTTCCGCCGTACCATCGATGATATCCGCAAAGTCTCGGAGATAGACTCGGCCTTGATTGGGAATTTCAAACGAAAGATTGGCAATCTCATTAGCGGATTGAAATTGTCCCTGGGTGCGAGTCAGGGGTTCTTCACTGCCACCGGATAAGCGACCCCCGGCCACATCAATATTGCGATCGCGCAACTCATTCAAAACCTGAGTTAACCCCAGTCCATAAGATTGTAATCGCACCGGGTCAATGCGCACCTGAATCTCTTCCGTGATACCCCCGGAGACATCCACTGCCGCCACACCGGGAACCACTCCTAACTCTCGGGCTAATTCCTCATCGGCAAACACCCGCAACTCCACATCTTTTAGGGACGGGGACTGCAATGCAAACTCATAAACTGGCGACTGAGAGGGGTCCACCTTAAACAATCGCGGGGATTCCACCGTATCCGGGAGACGTCCTTGGGCACGGTTAAAGGCAGCAGTTGCCTCATTCAGGGCGAGGTCCACATCTCCCCCGGGTTCAAAGAATAAATCGACACTGACTCGACCTTCCCGGGTTTGGGAATAAACTTGCACCACCCCTTCCGTGGTACTTAGGGCTTGTTCTAAAGGTTTAGTAATCTCTTCAATCGCGACTTCCGGGGAAATTCCCGGGGAATTCAGGCGCAGTCCAATCCGAGGATAGGTAATCGCCGGAAGCAGATCGACTTGAATCGAAGTCAGGAAGAAAATTCCCAGGACGATCGCCGTCGTGGCGAGGGCCAAGGTGCCAATATGCTGGCGAATAGCGGTTGCACTGATGCTGAATCCATTCATATATTGCGGTTCTAAAGGTGAACATTGAGCCCGTGGGGGAGGGATTCACGGACAAATGACAAATGACAAATGACAAGTAAGATGAATCAAGGGTGGCAGCACATTCCAGGCGATCGGCTCAATTCCCTAGCATGAGGAACCTCTCCCTAAATCCCTCTCCTAAGAGGAGAGGGACTTTGAAAAGAGCAAACTGGCAGCCCTGGCAGTTTAATAAATTTCCGTTAATACCAAATCCGGTTGTTTCAAGTGGATTTTATGGGTTAGCCCGCGTAGGCGGGCTTCGTCCGTATAGCCCCACCCTTTAGGGTGTGGGTTTTTGCTATCACAACAGGATTCCGGTAATACCAAATCCGGTCGTCTCAAGTCGATTTTATGGGTTAGCCCGCGCAGGCGGGCTTCGTCCGTATAGCCCCACCCTTTAGGGTGTGGGTTTTTGCCTCATGCCCAATTTATTATTCTGACAAAGCACTCAAGCGCACCTCATCCCCGCTTGTCAGGGGGCGACTGCTACGAATCACATAGCGTTCCCCTGGAGAAAGTCCTGAGAGAATTTCTACTTGATTATTCAAGCGTTCCCCAATTTGGACGATTCGCGCTTCTACGGTAGGGGTCCCCTCGCCCTCCTGAAGTACAAACACCGTATTTTCCTCTTCCCCTTGCAAGGCGTTTTCTGGAATCACGACTCGTTCCGTGGTTTGGGTGTCAAAGGTGACCCGAACCAGCAACCCACTCCCAATCCGACCATCGGGGTTAGGAATGGTTACTTCTACGGGAATTTGGCGCGTTTCCACATTGGAGACGGGCGAAATCCGACTAACTCGACCCTCTACGATTTCCCCGCCCAAAGCATCTAAACTGACGGTAACGGGTTGTCCCACGCGAATTTGAGCTAAGGCGAGTTCTGCCACGGGAACGATCGCCTTCACCTGACTAAAATCGCCCAGTTTTAACACATCGCCCCCCGGTTGCACGAGGTTTCCGGGTTCCGTCAGGCGATCGAGCACCACGCCGGTAATCGGGGACCGCAAAAAGCTGTATGACCGACGTTCCCGCGCTTGGGCCACCACACCCCGTTGGGCCTTCACCCGTTGTTCGGCACTACTCACGGATTCTTGTTCAATCAGAATCTGTTCTCGGGCCGATCGCACGGTTTGCGCCGCCACTTGGGCTTCCGTTTCCGCCAGTTCTCCCTGTTGACGAGAAACGGCCCCTTCAGCCGCTAAATTGAGGAACCGTTCTGCATCCTTTTGAGCTTGTTGGAGTTCCACCAGAGCTTGATCCAACCGCACTTGGGCATTTCTGACCTCATTGCGGGCGCGGACCACATCGGAT
>JAABSJ010000251.1 GCA_011390515.1 Oscillatoria sp. | reverse complement strand
TAAAAAGTCTGGAGGAGTCAATGTAGCACTCTTTCTTTTAACGAACCCAGTTTCTTTAGAAATTTGATTTAATTTATCTGGGTCAAATAACTGATTAATGGCTTCAGAGATTGCGGGAATTATTTTAGTCAGTTTAGTTGAATTTGCCATGATTTATGGGAGAGTTGATGTGGACTGTACAATGGCTAGTTTAAAATCAAAAGTCGCCCCCTGTCTAGGTTTTTAGAAAAATTTAAAGATTACTCGATTCCATAGAGAGCATATAGCCTCTAGCTTTAGGGGCCACTTGGGAGCCATGAGGACCGGATCGGGACTGGCTAAATGGCCCCTAAAGCTTGCCAGCTTTGAGGTTGAGAAGTTAGCTTGATGCGTATGGGGCAGTGCCCACCCTACAATTGAACTGAGTTTGGGTAGGGGGTTGCTGAGTTTGGGTAGGGGGTTAGAAACCGGGTTTCTCGCGACAATTGTTGCTAATTATCAGAGATTTGGTCAAGAAACCCGATTTCTGAGTTTGTGGAAAAAGAGGACAGACTGTGGGATAATAGATTTTTTTAATGGGAATGCAAGGATTTAAGGTGGTGAACGATCGCCCAGTGAAGGTGGTAGTAATTGGTGGGGGTGCAGCGGGTTTCTTTGGGGCGATTAATTGCGCTCAAAACCATGCTCAGACTGAGGTGACACTGTTAGAAGCGGGACGGCAACCCCTGGCGAAGGTGAAAATTTCCGGGGGGGGACGATGCAATGTGACTCATGCTTGCTTTGATCCGGGGATGTTAGTCACCCATTATCCCCGAGGGGGTAAGGCGTTGCGGGGGGCATTTTCCCGGTTTCAGGTGCAGGATACGGTGAACTGGTTTGAAAGTCGCGGGGTGAGGCTGAAAACGGAGGAAGATGGGCGGATGTTCCCGACGACGGATGATTCTGAGACCATTATTCACTGTTTGATGCAGCAGGTGCGAGAATCGGGGGTGAGACTGCGGACGGGGGTTTCGGTGGTGGATGTGCGTCGTCTGTCTTCCTCGGAAGGTGAGGACGGTGGGGGATTTGAGATTGTCTTGAAGTCTGGGGAAATCATTGCTTGCGATCGCCTGCTGTTGGCAACGGGTAGCAATCCCCTGGGGTATAAAATTGCCCAATCCCTGGGACATCAGATACAACATCCGGTTCCCTCGCTGTTTACTTTTAATATTACAGACCCTCGCTTCCAGGATTTAGCGGGCGTTGCCGTGAAAATGGCGCGAGTCCAATTACGGGATGCGAAATTGACCCAAACTGGACCCGTTCTGATTACCCATTGGGGTCTGAGTGGTCCGGCGATTCTGAAACTTTCCGCATGGGGGGCGAGATATTTATATAACCACAAGTATCGGGCGACGTTAACGATTGATTGGTTACCGCAGTATAATCCAGAACTGTTGCGAGAACAGTTACAGGCGGTGAAATCACAGTTACCGCGCAAGGCAATGGCGACGAGTTGTCCGTTTCCGATTCCTCGCCGGTTGTGGGAAAGGTTGTTAGCATCAAGGGGAATTGATACAGAAACTCGCTGGGCGGAAATTTCTAAGAAATCTATCAATCAGGTGGTGGAAGAATTAATCCGAGGGCAGTATCAAATTCAGGGTAAAGGGGTGTTTAAAGAGGAATTTGTCACCTGTGGGGGGGTTTCTCTGAAAGAGGTGAATTTTAAGACGATGGAGAGTCGTTGTTGTCCGGGGTTATATTTTGCGGGGGAGGTGTTGGATATTGATGGGGTGACGGGAGGATTTAATTTTCAAAGTGCTTGGACGACTAGCTGGTTGGCGGCGCAGTCTTTGGGGAGTTGAACCACGGATTGCACTGATTTTTACGGAGAGGGATTTTTAGGGAGGTTTTGGTGATGCGGGGAGAGACGGATCTGTTTGTGTTTTTGGAGATTTTTTCCCGGGAGGGGGGGATTCAATCTTATGTGAAGGATATTTTGAGAGGGTATGGGGATTGGGCGTCTAGTGAGGGGCGGGTGGCACAGGTGTTGTTGTTGCGGGATGGTCCGGATTGTGAGAATCCGTTGGAGGGGTATCCGGGGTTGCAATTTCAATATTTAAAAACCTTGCCGCCGATGTGGGGACGGGTGAAGATGGCTGGGGTGTTGGGAAATCGGCTGGTTTGGCATCGTCCGAGGCGGGTGTTTTGTGGTCATATTAATTTGGTGCCGTTGGTGCAGGTGTTGTGTCAACCGTTGGGGATTCCTTATACGGTGTTGACTTATGGCAAGGAGGTGTGGTCACCGCTGCCGAAGCTGGCACAATGGGGGTTACAAGGGGCGAGTGGGTTATGGACGATTAGCCGATACAGTCGCGATCGCGCTTGTGAGGCAAATGGATTGCAGCCGAGTCGCTTTGAGTTACTGCCTTGTGCGGTGGATGAGCAACAGTTTACTCCCGGTCCTAAACCGCCGGAGTTGATTGAACGCTATGGGTTAGGGGGTTGTCAGGTGTTGATGACGGTGGCGCGATTGTGGTCTGGGGATATCTATAAGGGGGTGGATGTGACGATTCGGGCGTTACTAAAGATAGCACAAGCCGAGCCGGATGTCAAGTATTTGGTGATTGGTCGAGGGGATGATCAGCGGAGGTTGCAGGGATTGGCCCAGGAGTTGGGAGTGAGCGATCGCGTGGTGTTTGCGGGGTTTGTGCCGTCGGAGGAGTTAGCCCTACATTATCGAGTGGCGGATGCCTATATTATGCCCTCTCAGGAGGGATTTGGCATCGTGTACCTGGAGGCAATGGCTTGTGGAAAACCTGTGTTGTCTGGGGATGCGGATGGGTCAGCGGATCCGTTGCAGGATGGCAAATTGGGGTGGCAGGTGCCCCATCGGGACCCCGAGGCGGTGGCGGCTGCCTGTATTGAAATTTTGCGGGGAGAGGACCGACGCTGTGATGGGGACTGGTTGCGCCAGGAAACGATCGCGGGTTTTGGTACGGATGCCTTTACTCTTCGGGTCAAACAACTGATAGAGTTTACTGAGTAGGATAGAGGTATTGGCGATTTTCTGTGGGAGTCAATTTGTGAATCAAAACGGTTATAAATCCTTGCTGCTGAACCTATCGGACCTGAGTCGGTGGTTGATGCCGGTATTTATCGTATGGGTGTTGATTTCGATCGGGTTGGGATGGGTCGTGAAGTCGATTTTAATCTTAATTGTGGCCGTCACCCTGCTGCCGGTGGTGGCTTTTTTTGGCTTGCGCTGGTGGTTGAGTCGGAACCTGATTGTGGATCAGTGTCCGGTGTGCAGTTATGAACTGACGGGACTGAATCAGACTCAATTTCAATGTCCCAGTTGTGGGGAACCGCTGATGGGAGAAGGGGATCACTTCGTGCGGTTGACCCCCCCGGGGACCATTGATATTGATGCAGTCGAGGTATCGGCGAAGGTGATCGAGGAATCGAAGTGAAGGGGGCGATGGGGGTATGAGAGAGGGGAATTGAGTGATTCCCCTCTAGGGCGATCGCCTTGAATTGGGATGGGATTCAGGGTTTGGCCTCCCATTGGGGTCCCGTTGGGGTAGTCCGTAACCGCCAGATGCCTAGGTGGGGTTCCTTAACTTCTAAGACGCCACTATTTAGGGGTTGCCGAACATAAGGACTCTCTAATACTGGCCAATTTTCCAGTTGACGGGGTTTACCATTAATTGTGGCGATCGCGATCGCACCTTGGCGTTGGTAGGTCATGGTAAGCTGGTCTCCGGCCAGACTTTTATACTCTAACTTGCCCTCGGTTTTCCAAGCGTCATCCCTCACTTCGGTTCGTTCCAAAGCGCGAATTAAACTATCGAAGGTGGGATAATCCTCAACCCTTGCGACATCGACGATCCAGGCGGTTTGACTACCGATCGCCGCTAAGGCTTGATAGGCGGCGTGTTTCTCAGAAACCGGGATTTGTAAGGCGATCTCATCGCCCCAAACCTGGGCCACAACCCAAGTTTCTTGAATGCGCCAGATATACCAATTTTCATGGCGTCGGGGTTCTCCATACCCCATCGGTAAGACAAGGTGAGATTGAGCCGGAACGCCTGCCTCCACATCGGAGTCGGTGAGAATCTGCTGATAAATGACCGCACTGCGTTCCTGGAGATATTGGTCTCCGGGGGTTTTTCCCGTGGCCATTGGTGAATGATAGGTTCCTCCCAGACTGACTACGGGATTATTCACCCCGTTGGGGTCGCGAATTACGAGTTTATAGGTGGCATACTGCGCCCGGATTGTACCTTCAATTTGATAGTCCCGAGAGCCTTCTAACAGAGTGCCAACGGTATAATCCGGGGTAACGTAGAAGGTTTCCCAGAGGTGATTGTCAGCATAGTAGCTGTAATAGACGGGATGACTAGCTTGGACCGAGAAGGGGAGGGGAACTTGCTTGTTGGCGATCGCCCGTAAATGTTCCGGAGGACGATAGGAACTCAGACTCGGGGCCAGGGCCAGTCTCGCAAAGTTAAGCTGCATTCCCTCAGCGATCGCCTGATCATGAGTGCCCTTCGGAGTTCCCCACCAGATCCAGGCCACCGCACTCAATCCACTATTCCAAGTATTGCGATCGAACCCCCGACTTTCCGCCCCGCCCGAGGTTCCCCAACTCAGGCGCAAAGCCATATTTGTGGCATACCAGTCTAATAAAGCCGTCGCCAGTTCCCGCAATTCCGGAGTTTCGGCAAAATCATACAGATTGAGTAATCCGGCGATGCTGTAGCCGTAATAGGTCGAGGAATGAAATTCTCCTTGACCAATCGTGAGAAACTTATCCAGTTGCGATCGCAACCAAGCCTCATTGGTTTCCGCCACATGGGGGAGTTCCACCGGAAACCCGCTGCCATCCATCAGGGCCAAACCGGACACCCGCTGCATAAACCCATGATTTTCCGTCCCCCCTTCACTCCACTCCTCGACCCGAGAACGGCTTAACATACTTTGGTAAGACGCCTTTACCGGGTCCGGGAGACGGTGCCGATGGAGGAAGAAAATTCGCACATCCAGCATACTGCGGAAATGATACAAATCCGGGCGTTCCTGTTCCAATTTTAACAACATATCCCAATTGGGTTGGGGTTGATAATCTTCCGGCAAACTGAGGCGGGCTAAAATAATAGGGAGCAAGTATTTATGAGGGTCGGGAATGTCGTTCCTGCGCCACCAGCGATCTCGTTCTTCGAGATTTTGACGGGCTATTCTTTGCCGAATTAATAAACTCCGGCGTTGAAATGCCACTTCCGTTGTATCTAAACTGGAATGGGGAGAAAGGCGTTGGGTCTGGGTACTTCTTTCGCGCAGTTCTTCTTTTTGTGCGTTGGTCCATTGGTTGAACTGTTCTCGGGATGCAATGCTCGGGTTTGACAAGGGAAGAGTGGCGCAAGCATTCAGGGCGCTCGCCAGAAATAGATTAACTACCCAATAACGCATTTGGATTAAAAAATAAATGATCAATCAGGGACAAGTCTGTGCCTATTTTAAAGGGGAAAGGGTGGAGTTGCCTGAAGTCCAGATATTTTCCCTCCCGATCCCCACCGATTCAAATGTTGGGGATTTCACCGGGGATCACAGGTCCCGTTGATGGACTGCCCTTTGAGAAAGACCCTGATCCCTAATTCCGGCCTGGATGAGTTCCTTGAGATCCACAACCCAGTGGTAGGGAGACTCTGACCACTCAGGGATTCCAGCACAGAATTGGAAAAAAGGATAGACTGATTTTTGACAACAGATCTCAAAAAGCCCGGGAGAAGGTCCCCCTCTAATCCCCTGAAAAACCCCTCAATTCAAACTTTAGTGACTGACGTTAATCTATGTCTATCAAACCTCCAAAACAATCACCACAAAAGTCATCGAATCTAGCTAATTCAGCCCATTATGCTGGATTTTTTAGCCGATCCGAGGATTTACTCTGTCTACTCGGGTTAGAGGGGAATTTTCAACAGATTAATCCCGCATGGGAAGGAACCCTCGGATTCACGCCAGAAGAACTGGTGAATCGCCCCTTTATCGCCGGGGTACATCCGGAAGACCAAGAGCAAACTGTCGCCAAAATGGCCACTCTATCTGGGGAAATTGAGCGGGTTACGTTTCAAAATCGCTATCAGAGAAAAGATGGCACTTATCAGGGGGTTGAGTGGGAAATCAGCCAGTCCATCCCAGAGGGGGTGATGTATGGGTTGGGTCGAAAAATCCTGGACCCTAGCGATCGCCCTAATTTAGAACCGCCACCAACCCCGCACAACCGCCACAGCATCCCATCCCTAGAAGACCGTCTGCGCCGGTATCAAGCGATCGCCACCCTCTCCCCCGTCGGCATCTTCCAAACCGATGCCGAGGGAAAAGCCATTTATCTCAACCCAAAATGGTGTGAAATTGCCGGAATCTCCTCTCAAGAGGCAATGGGGTTTGGATGGACCCGGGCGATTCATCCCGAAGATAGTTCTGATGTGTTTGCTCAATGGTCTCAATTCGTCCAAAACCCTCTGGAATTTCGCATGGAATGTCGGATGCTGCGTCAAGATGGCAGCATCATTTGGGCCCTCGTCCAAGCGGTGCCTCAAACCGGAGAGAACGGAGAAATCACCGGGTTTGTGGGAGCATTAACCGATATCAGCGATCGCAAACAGATGGAAGATGCCCTCAAACAGGCCAATGAAGACCTGGAAACTCGCGTCAGCGATCGCACCACGGAACTGCAAGAGGCGATCGGGCAATTACAAGCAGAAATCACCTCCCGGACCGAGGCAGAGGCCACCTTACAAAAAGAACGGGAATTCCTCAATGCCATGCTCAATAACCTAGCCGATGGCATTGCCAGTTGTGACGCCAACGGCGTGATCACCCTATTTAATCGCGCCACCCGAGAATATTGTGGACTCCCGGAAAGCCCCATCCCCCCTGAACAGTGGGCCGAGCATTACAGTATATATCGACCAGACGGGACCCCGATGCCCGTGGAAGAGATTCCCCTGTTTCGGGCCCTTGGCGGCGAAACCATCCAAAATGTAGAACTGATCATCGCCCCAAAACATCAGAAGCAGCGCACTCTCCTCGTCAGTGGTCAACCCATCATCGATGCCGCAGGGAACAAGCTAGGTGCCGTGATCGCCATGCGGGACATCACCGATCGCCAAGATGCGGAAGCGGCACTCCAAGAAAGCCAATCCCGCCTCAACAGCATCCTCAACTCCCTCGATGATGTGGTTTGGTCCATGAATCCCCATACCTTCGAGATGCTGTTTTTAAACCCCGCCACGGAAACCCTCTACGGACGTCCGGTGCAAGATTTCTACGAAAATCCCCTGCTGTGGCGAGAGATGGTTCATCCAGAAGATGGCGATCGGGTCGATCGCTACAGTGCAGAAGTCATGGCAACCGGCAGCAGCGAAGTCGAATATCGCCTGATCCGCAGCGATGGCACCATTCGCACCGTCCAAGCGCGCAGTCGGCTGATTTATGACGCTCAGGGTCAAATCCTCCGCATGGATGGAATTGTTACCGACATCAGCGATCGCAAAGAATCTGAAAAAGAACGGGAACGACTGATCAGCATTTTGGAAGCGACCCCCGATTTCGTCGGCGTTTCCGATGCCAACGGAGTCGTCCTCTACCTCAACCAGACAGCGCGACGGGTGGTGGGTTTAGCCGAGAACGATGATGTCACAACTCAACACATCTCAGGATTTGTTCCCGAATCATGGCAGTCCTTCATCTTTAATGAAGCCTTACCTGCGGCAATCCAAGATGGGGTTTGGAGTGGAGAAACCCGTTTTCTGGCCCATGATGGTCGGGAAATTCCTGTTTTACAGGTAATTATGAGCCATCGGTCCGAAAGCGGCACCCTGGAATATTTTTCCACCATCATCCGGGACATCACCGATCGCAAACAAGCGGAAGAAACCCTGCTGCGTAACGCTTTGCAACTGGCTCAAGCTCAACAAGTGGCTCAT
>JAABSJ010000250.1 GCA_011390515.1 Oscillatoria sp. | reverse complement strand
CTCTGTCTCCATCACTTTTCCAGTCTGGGGATTCACTCGGACTCGGCAAAGGGTCCCTTTGGCTGCTGTCTCCGTCTCCAAGGTGGCAAACTCTTTGAGATATTGATTCGTCTGGAAATCCTGATAGCGCACCACATCCAAGCTAATCTCTCCACTGCCATTCACCGCACCATTGCCAAAATGCCACTGATACCAGGGTTCCGCTTCCCCCCGACTCACCAGTTCTAAACTAGAACGGTCAATCACTAAAATTTGAGTCCCTAACTCGGGATGCCAGGTTAAGGAGTCGCTAAAACTTTTCAGGTGCAACAGGACGGGTAACGCCGACATCCGTACCGGGGGAATCACAAAGATTAAATAGGGTCCCGCCATCACAAAATCATGAATCAGTGGCATTCCCTCTAGGTCAAATGCCGCCTGTTGTTGGATTTGGCCCTGGTTGTTGCTGCGGTAAACGTGCAGTTGGGCGTTTTTTCCCGGGGAGACGCCAAAATTATAGATTTCCCCGGTTTGGGGGTCGCGTTTGGGGTGGGCGGAATAGCCCCAGTTTGGTGCCAATCCGCCTAAGTTGTCCAGTCCGAAGGTTTCTAGGGTTTCTAAATCTAATCCGTGGGGATGTCCCCCTTCCCAAAGGGCCAAGAGTTTGTCCGGTAGGGCAATCACGGAGGTATTGGCGGTATTTTTCACCCCCTTGCCTAATCGTTTCCAGAAGGGTCCCGGGGGGAGAGTGCCATATCCGCCAAATTTTAGGCGGCCCTCCGCTTCTTCCGCTTGATATCCGGCGGTTTGGACGTAGCGGTAAAGGGCGCGGCTGTCCCTGCCGGTAAAATGAACGCCTAAAATTGCTCCATCCCCATCAAACCAATGTCCCACGCGGTTTTCCCCTCGGGTCAGACGCGCTGGACCATTGCGATAGAGGGTTCCGCGCAAGCCGGGGGGGAGGGTTCCGGCGATGATTTTGAGGGGAGTGGGGGGAAATTCCTGGGCGGGGGTGGCGATCGCCCTTGCCCAACTTTTCTCTTGGATTTCCGGTTTGCTAATAGTTTTCATGGCTATTTTCCATCTATTTCTCGTACTTGGTCTTATCTTTGCTAAAATAACTGCGTTGTTCTAGTTATTTCATACCGTCTTTGAGTCAATCAATAGACACATCACCTGGGATCGATACTCTGGCGCAAGAACTGGCCTCGATCCAGCAAACAGGTTCTAAACGGATTTCCCTCTTGGGTTCCCGTCATGTTCCGATTACCCATCAAGCTCTCATTGAGCGGATGACCTATGCTTTGGTCTTGGAAGGGAATCGAATTCTGACCTCCGGTGCCACGGGCACCAATTCTGCTGCGATTAAAGGCGCGATGAAGGCCGATCCTAATATGCTGACGGTGATTCTCCCCCAAAGCCTGGATCGTCAACCCCGAGAGTCGCGCAAGCAACTCGAAAAGGTGATCCACTTGGTGGAAAATCCCGCGAATGACCATTTATCCTTAGCCGAAGCCAGTGCTTTGTGCAATTTGGAAATTGTCTCTCGCTGTCAGCAGTTAATCTGCTTTGCGTTCCATGATAGCCACACGCTGCTGCAAACTTGTCAGGATGCGGAGGAACAGCGCCGACTCGTGACGTTGTTCTATTTTGATTAAGGGCATCCTCGTTTACCTAGGCTTGACCCTGCGATCGGATTTCCCATTTGGCGTTTGGATGCGCTTGTGTCTGCTCCCGTTTTACTCTAAAATTCCCCGGCGAAGAAGAGATAAAACTGCCGTTGCCTAGGTCAGTTATTGTTTAAAGACTCCCAGGCAATGGCCCCGAGGCTACTCGATTCGTCCAATTTCCTGAAAGAACGTTGCGAGGCGAACTCACGGAGGCGATCGCTGATGTCTGGCACTGGCAGTTTGTCCCCCTCTTCGAGTGGTTTCATGTTCTAGTAATTTCTAGTTGTACAGATAATTAGTCACGTTTTATTCATGGCTTCATCCTATTCTTTTGATATTGTCAGCGATTTCGATCGCCAGGAACTTGTTAATACCATAGACCAAACCAATCGCGACATTACGAGCCGTTACGACCTCAAAAATACCAATACCACGGTTGAACTCGGGGATGATGAAATTGTCATCAATACCGATAGCAACATGACGTTAGATGCGGTTCATTCGGTGCTGCAACAAAAAGCGGTCAAGCGGAATTTATCGTTGAAAATTTTTGAGTATGGCAAGGAGGAATCCGCTAGTGGTAACCGGATTCGTCAGGTGATTAAGCTCAAAAAAGGCATCGCCCAAGAGGTGGGTAAACAAATCACGAAGTTACTTCGGGATGAGTTGAAGAAGGTCCAAGGCTCAATTCAAGGGGATGCGGTGCGGGTTTCGAGTAAGTCTAAAGATGATTTGCAAGAAGCGATGCAGTTGATTAAACAAGAAGATTGGCCGGTAGCATTACAGTTTACCAACTATCGGTAACTGGATGAAGTTCCGCAGACTTCCGCATAGGACTTACGCATATTTGGAGACCCAACCTTCTATCTGTAGGGGCGATTCGCGAATCGCCTCTACAAATTAGGGATAAGGAGTGGCAATGACTCAGGACAAAATAGACCGACAACGAGAACATCAAGCTAATGAACGGACGTTTTTGGCTTGGTTACGCACCTCTATTGGCATGATTGGCTTTGGATTTGCGATCGCTCGTTTTGGTCTATTTTTACGGGAGTTACAAGCCAGTGTGACGGGTGAACCAGACTCTGTACCGGCGATCGCCATTGATTCCCAAACCCTCGGGGTGGCATTGGTAATTATGGGAATTATTTTTATTCCCCTCTCCGTCTGGCGTTACAATCGAGTCTTTCAACAAATCGAATTCAGCGCCTATCGCCCGAGTCGTTGGATGGTGTGGTTAACGGCAGCAACGGTGATGATTGTGGGGATTCTAACGATTCCCTTCGTGTTGTTGCGACACTCTTCCCGGGAACCGATTCCCCTATTGGAACCCCAAAGTCGGGAAAATGTGATGGGCGATCGCGATCGGTTGTAAGTTTTTACTCCTGACATCTTGCACCATTCTCAACACCGGCGGGGGTTCAAACCCCCGCCTAACAGCTCAAGTCGGTTGAAACCGACTGAAAACACCACTGGATAAGACTTGCAGTCGGTTTTTAACCGACTTGAGCTATGAGGCCGCCAATCGTTCAAACGATTGGCGGCCGGTTGTTGCTTCAGGGGTTATCCCACCGGCAGGACTTGGTTTTAGTAATAATTTCCCCTTTCCGGTCAAATAAAATAGTGCCTACTTCTAAAGCAGTATCGGCATATTTCTTAACATAATTCTGAGCATTCTGACTGATTTTTTCGGCTAAGTTATTAAAAACCAAATCAGCCAGTCCTCGTTCTTTAATTTCAAAATAAGCAGCATCGGCAGTTTTAGCATTTAAAACTGCTTCTACCGTCGCCATATCTCCCCCCGCCTGAACAACGGCAGCGCTGAGAATTTCTAATTTAGCATCGGCAATATGGCTGGAAGTATTAAAAATTCCCCCAGCTAATTTAATCAGTTTTCCTTGATATCCCAGTAAGAGAACAGATTTTGCCCCACGCAATCCGGCTTCAACTAATAGTGCCCCGATCCAATTTCCAGTTTGAACGATCGCCGATTCGGGAATGCCTAACCGTTGGGCAACCACTAGACCATTATTACCAATGCAAAAGGCTAAATGAGGGGAATTTTTAACCTTGCACTGCAAATTCTGCCGAAATTCATCGAGATGATCGGCAGATGACAGGGGTTGAGAAATTCCACTGGTTCCCAGTAGGGCGAGTCCTTCTAAAATGCCAAAAGCGGCATTAGAAGTCCGGCTGGCGAGTTGTCGTCCTTCGGGTAAAATGATGGAGACAATTAGGGTTTTATCTTCAGGAATTAAGGGGAATAAATTGCGCTCAAACAGTTGCCGCGCATAGTGATAAATGGCGGGTTGTCCTGTTTCGGTTTTGCCTAATCCTTCACCGGCTTCTAGGATTAAGGGTTGGTTTTGCCGAGGGGCCCATTTCACCCAAGCCCAAATGGGAGTATTTCTAGTCAAGTCAAGATTATCCCCTGGATCGCTGAGGGCGATCGCCAGGGCGGAAGTGGCATCCAGTTGGGCGACTTGGTGAATGGGAATCTCGACGGATTCAGGAATTAGGTCAAGGATGACTGTTTCGGGGGCCTCTGCACCTGGAGACAGCACCATCAGGGCCGCTTTCGCCGCAGCAACGGCGAAAACGGGTAGGGTGTAGCCGGTTTTTGCCATGTTAAGAGGGACCAGGACTGAAATAATGAATATTTAGGTTTACGGGGACGGGTGGAAATTAGGAAAGATTTTTGCTAATGGGAGACTCGATACTGAGATTCGGTTTGAGTTCGTAGGCTTTATCATAACTGGCGGCAGCGCTACGGGTGCAGTCTAATGCTTCTAGGGCCAAGGCACGATAATACCAGGCTTCGGCATTTTTGGGGTTGAGGGTGACCGCTTTATCGAGACTGACGATCGCCTCTTCATTGCGGTTGAGTTCTTGCAGAACGACGCCACGATTGTACCAAGCCCAATGATAGTTGGGGAAGGCTTGTACCGCTTGGTCGTAACTGGCGATCGCTTCGGAATATCGTTTTAATAAGTATAAAGTGTTCCCACGATTGTTCCAGACTTCATAAAAATCGGGTTGTGAGGCGAGGGCTTTGTCGTAACAAGCGAGGGTTTTTTCCGTCAGTCCCATGCTTTTGAGGGCCAGTCCTCGATGATACCAGGCACGGGAATAGTCTGGTTTGAATTCGATCGCCCGATCATAGCTGGCGATCGCTTCGTCATATTTACCCAAGTTTCCCAGGGCGATGCCACGATTATTCCAGGTGCGATGATGATCGGGTTTCAGCCGTAAGACGCGATCGTAGCTCTCAATGGCTTCTTGGTGGCGTCCGCTGTCATCAAGGGCGTTGCCACGATTGATCAGGGCCTGGTAACAGCCCGGATTTAGCTCTAGCGCCATGTCGTAGCTTTTGATGGCCGGATTAGTCCGCCCCAAGTTGTACAGCGCATTGCCGCGACAGTACCAGATTTCATCGGCATTGGGGTCTAGTTCGAGCGCTTTGTCATAGCTGGCGATTGCTCCTGTATAGTTTCCCGCTTCACTCAGGGTTAATCCTTTCCGAAAGAAAAACTCAACCTCTAGGCCCCTAGCACAAGTTATGAAATTTGACATCTTTCTTTTGGGAGACGTTTTTAAGATGATGTTAGCCAGGATACCATACTTTTCTGGCGGTTGGTAAAAGTTTGATTTTAAAATTTTCAGAAACAATTCAGGGGTCGGGAAATCTGAAGCCCCCATTGTCCATAGGGCTCTCCTCTTGAGTATATGCAGGTTTTGACCCGATTTTTGCAGAAAAGTTGCATTCCCCCGGTCCGGGATATGAAGCGTTAACCCGAACGGAGCCTAGGGAGAAAGTCAGAAAAAAATCATCAGGGCGCGATAGATGTCAAGGGCTAGGGGTAGAAATTTTCTAGACAAAAAAAGAAGCACCGGGGTGCTTCTTTCCCGAATGCATCTCTATAGATTTATACCTATGAAGATGCATTCAATCATAGAGTCCATAGATGTCACCGTTAGGCTATATAGAACAAACATTCGGATAACAGACAACATTCGCGCCGAGGAAGGGTTGTGGTGGGCATTGCTTACGAAAGCCAACCCCATCGACTGCCTTGAGACTGGAGCAGATTGAGGGAGGAAGCGGTTTGTTGGGGAAATAGCAGGGAGGAGAGATCCTCAGAGAGTTTTTCGTACTCCGCCTCGCGCAAGTCCATGAGAATTTCGCGGATTTGTCCCACATTGGGGTTATCAATGAAGCGATCGCGAACGGCTTCTACGGCGCGATCGAGGGCGAGATCCGCTTCAGCATCATTCTGAGCTAATCCTAATTCGGCGTAGAGGTTGTTGAGTTCTACTCGTAAGGGGTCTAACTCCGGGGAGTTGGGAAGTTTGTTGAGCAATGTGGCGATCGCAGCTTGGTTTTCCTGGGCAACGATCGAGGATGACTCCTGATTGTAAGTCGGGATGGAGATACTGTCGGGGTTTTGGTCAACCGCTTGTGCTGGTGTAAAGATCATCAGGGTTGAGATCAATAGACAGGATACACACATTTTTCCTTTCCTCAATAATAGAGTAGCGTTTCTAGGTCTTGATGAGTCTTCAGTTAAGCCATGAAGCTAACCGGACTTTGACACAGAGTCTAGCAGGAATGGAAAAAGAATGCAGGGGCAGTTACCGCAAGAGGTTCAGGACTTCGGCACTGTTGGAAATGTCATCGAAACTGTAGGCAGGAGATGAATTAACCCGAGTCTCTAGGGGGCGGTACAGTAAGGGTTAGAAAGCAGGTTTCTTGTCCTAGCTGATCTAATACGGTACCGGCGTCCTAGGGAGGCGATCGGACCGTTCCAGACTAGAAAGGGCCGCAGAGCCAGGGGGGTCCCGGTATCCTGTTTCCAGCATTTTCCCTCGTTTTCCATTGTCACTTGCTCAGGGTTCAGGGGTTAGAGGTTCCTAACATCACTCAATCACCCTTGTGGGATGTTATGGGTTGAGGGATTGATGCCGGGAGAATTGTCACCCAACAAAGAGGCGATCGCCCGGGAATTTCAATTCCTAAAAATATCTGAGGCAAAGGGTTTCAGCCAATTTTACGAAAAATTACGGATGGCTTTACCCAAACTGAAAAAACTGTGTTATTCTTATGGATGAGATTGAAATTCGGTTGCAGTGTTTGTTTCGAGTATTGATAGGTATTTCTCCCTTTCGTCTGGACAGGCTTCTCTCCGAAAACTTGACCTCTACATCCGTTGAATTTTGGAGTTAGTCCATGTCTATTTACGTTGGTAATCTTTCTTATGAAGTTACCCAAGAAGATCTGAGCGCCGTATTTGCAGAATACGGCTCTGTTAAGCGCGTCAATCTGCCCACCGACCGGGAAACAGGTCGTGTGCGCGGCTTTGCTTTTGTGGAAATGTCCACTGAAACTGAAGAAACCGCTGCTATTGAAGCCCTTGATGGGGCTGAGTGGATGGGTCGCGATATGAAAGTCAACAAAGCCAAACCCCGTGAAGACCGAGGCTCCTTTGGCGGCGGCGGTGGTGGCGGTCGCGGTGGCCGTCGCAACAACTTCTCTAAAGGCTACTAAGCTAGATTCGTGGAACTCCAAACGATGAAATCTCCCGAACGATAAGAGTACAGGCACTGAAACCTTCGGTGCCAGGATCCTCTAGTCAGAATCGGAGAGTTTTTTTCTGGAAACCCATAAGACGAAACCTTTTCGTCTTATAGCTTAACCCGAAAAAGCTCAGATATTCAATATCTGAGCTTTTTTATTGGCTTTAACTTTAAGGGTATTCCAACAAATAAATCATCCAAATTCGATGGTTAGGGAGTTCCACAAAATAAAATCTGCAAAGTTCACGGGGCATTATAGAAGATGTCTACAAACCATTTACCCAAGTTGTACTGATTTTCTGGCTCTATGTTTATAAAACGAGTGAGCTTGGTTTCTAGCTTTTCCATTGCTTTAGAAGTTAGCTTAACTCCTGTTTGATAGGTCTTATTCACGAGTTTTACCACGGGATTATTGCCTTTCCAAGTCATGGTTTCTGCCCACTGTAAAGCGGTTTTAATATCCTCAAGAATGGTGCCATTCCAATGATTTTCTAACACAGCCCAAGTCCGCTCAACTGGATTATATTTACTGTGATATGGCGGATAGTATGCCAGACGCACGTTGATTTTATAAGTTTCAACAAACTCGACAATGCGGTTCATAAATTGAGTTCTTCGTGAATGATTCTCTGGCCCATTATCTTGTTTGATTAGTAGAGTCTTACACTCCCCAAACATGGGGCCAAACTCTTGCCACCACTGTTCTAAAATATCAACAATGCAATCGCTCGTCACTTTGGATTCTATAAAATATAAAAATAAGTCATCTGACTGAGGTAAAAAAATCCCATAAGGTATGACTTTACTGTTTGAATTAAAATCATGATCGCAAGCTACTGTTGGGACGCGAGTTTTTCCTTTTCGGGAAAAAGGC
>JAABSJ010000249.1 GCA_011390515.1 Oscillatoria sp. | reverse complement strand
CGGGACGAGTCCCTTTATCTAACCCAAGGGGGTTAGAGCCTCACTGGGGGTTATTTCAGGCATTTCAGCCTTATTTCACTCCCAAACGTTTCGCACTTCGTCATTAAATTTACTACCTTGACAGGGCTAGGCTGTAAAAACCCACACCCTGTTCGCGGAGCGTTCCGTAAGGAAAGGGTGGGGCTACACGGACGAAGCCAGCGGGCGCGGGCTCAAGAGAAAATAGGTCTTTGACAACCGGATATGGTGTTCGGTCCGTCTTAACCCGATGCCAGAGGGCAGAAATGATAAACCCGCCCGAGTTCAATCTAGGGCGGGATAGAGTTTGGACCCCACAGAGTCCAGCGATCGCAAAGTTTATCTGGAGGAATTCAGTTTGAATGGAGTCCAAAGAAAATTAAGAATTCGGCGCTAACAATTAAAAGGTTTAATGTTTAGCATTCTAAATTCTTAATTCTCAAGAACCAACCTTTCGTGATGAAATCTCCAGACAATCCGTTTACTAAGGGAGTTTCGATGGTGAGTCGATTACTTTGCTATATATTTTTCTAGGGTATTAGCCAAGGTTGTTTTCGGCACAGCGCCGACCACCATATCCACCCGTTGACCGCCTTTGAAAATCATTAAAGTAGGAATACTTCTGATTCCATATTGGCTGGCTACGTTCGGGTTTTCGTCGGTATTGACTTTAACGACTTTAACCTGACCGTCGTACTGTTGGGCGATTTCATCGACAACAGGGGCTACCATCCGGCAAGGTCCGCACCAGGGTGCCCAAAAATCGACGAGAACTGGAACCTCGCTATCAAGCACTTCTTGCTTAAAAGTAGAGTCTGTAACTTGTGCGGCTGCTGACATTGCCCTTGATTCCTTTTCTATAGGGTTTCTCAACGAGTAATTTTACCATCCCAGAACCGATCGCCTGTGGTCAGACTTTCTGGCAAGAGGGTAGCACGGGGCTAAATCTCATGTATTGAGTCGATTTAGTTTAGGACGATTGGTTTGGATGTAGATTTTAGTTTAGTCTATTTTGGTATTCTAACAAGCCGTCCCTAATAAAAAACCGCCCGAACAGAAGTCCGGGCGGAGTGTGGTGTGAGGAGTGAACGGAAACATGCGTCTCCGCTATATTCTATTGTAAACTACAGAATGCTCTGCTGGTGTAAAACTTTGCACAAATTTTACATCCCTACAGAAGGCCAGTAAATTTACTTACCCATTCCCAGTTGTTGGGCTTTTTGATAGACTTTTCCTTCCGTGAGCAAAGAAGGGGCGATCGCCACTTCCACCTGTTGCATTTCCTTCATATCCTTAGCTCCCAAGGTCCCCATACTGGTTTTCAGCGCCCCTAAGAGGTTATGGGTCCCATCATCCAGACCCGCTGGCCCCCGGAGAATTTGTTCTAAACTCCCCGTACTGCCAACCCGAATCCGCGTCCCCCGAGGCAGCAGGGGAGAAGGAGTCGCCATCCCCCAGTGATAGCCCCGTCCTGGAGCCTCCTTAGCCCGAGCAAAGGGAGAGCCAATCATCACCCCATCAGCACCACAGGCAATACATTTACAGATATCTCCCCCCGTCACCAAGCCCCCATCAGCGATGATAGAAACATAGATTCCGGTTTCCCGATAAAAATTATCCCGGGCGGCAGCACAGTCCGCTACTGCGGTTGCTTGGGGAACCCCAATGCCCAACACCCCGCGAGAAGTACAAGCTGCACCGGGTCCAATCCCGACCATAATCGCTGCGGCACCGGCTTTCATTAACTTCAGACTCACCTCGTAGGTGACGCAATTTCCCAAAATCACCGGAATCGGCATTTCCTGACAAAACTTAGCCAAGTCCAGAGGAGTGATGGACTCGGGAGATAAGTGATCCGTGGAAACCACGGTCCCCTGGACGAAAAATAAATCGGCCCCAGCTTTGGCTACTGCGGCCCCATACTGGGCGGCCCCTGCTGGAGTCGCACTGACTGCGGCAATCCCGCCTTGGCTTTTAATTTGATGAATACGCTTCTCGATTAACTCCGGCTGAATCGGTTTGGCATAGAGTTCCTGCATCAATCCCACAAACTCTTCTTTGCCGACTGATGAAATGCGATCGAGAATCGGTTCGGGATCTTCATACCGGGTTTGGATGCCTTCCAAATTTAGGACACCCATTGCGCCCAATTGAGAAAGCAAAACTGCCATGCGGACATCGACGACTCCATCCATCGCACTGGCAATGATCGGGATTTCTCTCTCAATCCCGCCTAGGGTCCAGCGCGTATCCGCTAAAGAAGGATCTAGCGTTCTCGTACCCGGGACTAAGGCAATTTCATCTATTCCGTATGCCCTGCGAGCTGTTTTGCCACGCCCAATTTGAATGTCCACTGCTTCTATCCGTTCCCAAAACTATTTATGCTAGACTATCAAATTTACAGGCAAACTGGCTTAGAGTTGTGATTTGTCCTTGGTCATTTGTCATTGGTCCTTGGTTGATGGGGAGGATGGGGAGGATGGGGAGGATGGGGAGGATGGGGGAGATTTGGCGCTGAAGCTTCCGGTCGCCATTTTAGGCCCGTTAGAACTTTAGAATAAGAATAGAAAGAAAGTTCATAAAACTTAAAGAATGATGAAGCTGAAACGGATCGGACATATTGCCATTCGGGTTACGGACCTCGAACGGGCGGTGCATTTTTATCACAACTTAGGCATGACGGTGGTCTGGAAGGATCCTGATTGGGCCTATTTAAAAGCCGGAGAGGATGGATTGGCCCTCCTGAGTCCCAGCTACCAACACGCGGGACCCCATTTTGGCTTCGTCTTCAGCGATCGCGCCGAAATTCAGTCCGCCTACGATCGCCTCAAAGCAGAAGGGGCCAACGTCCAGGACATCCACGATCACCGCGATGGCACTGCCTCCTTCTACGGCAAGGACCCAGATGGGAACTGGTTTGAATATCTCTACGAACCCACGGCGATCAATCAACCCGCCCGGACCACTCATTAAGATTCTCACTTCAACCGACACCAAACCAGAAACCGGGTTTTTGCCCTAATTTACGAGTCCCCATCGAGATTTTGGATAAAAACCCGGTTTCTAGCCCCCCTACACCCAACCAGAAACCGGGTTTTTGCCCTAATCTTTGATTCTCTATCCCAATTTTGTATAAAAACCCGGTTTCTTAACCCCCATAAATCCCCAAATTGAGGTATGATAGTTTTAAATAAACTTCACCTATAAAAACTTATGTCTTTGACCATTGAACATTTAAAAAACCTGCAATCCAAACTCCAAACTGATTCCAATGATTACCAAATAGAATTGCGCGAGGGAAACCTGATTGTCATGGGTCCATCAGATATTGTCTCTAGCTATATTGGTGCACAGTTGAGTCGATTATTGGGAAACTGGGTCACCCCTCGTCGTCTGGGGTTAGTCTTTGACTCTAGCGGGGGGTTTATTCTACCGAATGCTGATTTAACCGCCCCGGATGTGTCTTATGTCTCGCGATCGCGAATGCCTCGGACTGTCCGGTATTTTAGCGAAGTTGTTCCGGATTTAGTTGTAGAAATCAAATCCCAAAGCGATCGCCTCAGTAAACTCCGCGAAAAACTTCAAATGTTTCTGGAACAAGGGGTTAAAGTAGGGATTTTAATCGACCCCGATGAATTAACCGTTACCCTCTATCGCCCCAATCAAACTCCCATCGTTTTTACCGACACCGAAACCCTAACCCTTCCCGAATTACTTCCGGGATGGGAATTACAAATTTCTGATTTATGGCCCCCAGTGTTCGAGGAAAATGAGGATTAAATAGCACTACTTTGAGGGTCGAGGGCGTCGCGTAATCCGTCTCCCATATAATTAATGCTGCTGACGGTGATAAAAATTGCTAGTCCTGGAAAAATTGCTTGATGGGGTGAGGTTTGTAAGTAATCTCGGGCATCATAAAGCATTCGTCCCCAGGTGGGAACGTCGGGGGGAAATCCTAATCCAAAGAAACTGAGGGTGGATTCAGTAATAATGGCATTGCCGATCGCCAGGGTTGCAGCAACAATTACCGGACCGATAATATTCGGTAAAATATGAATCCAAATAATCCGCTGGGGAGATGCACCCAAGGCACGCGCTGCACTGACAAACTCTAATTGTTTAACCGTTAAAAATCCGGCCCGAACCAGTCTCGCTACAGACATCCAGGTGAGGGAACCAATCACCAGAACAACTAGGATAAAAATGCCCAATTCTGGCCCAGCAACTGCCCGAATGGTGTCACGAAACAAGTAAACTACTAACAGCAGTAATGGTAACTGCGGAAGGGCTAAAAACAAGTCAGTCAGACGCATGAGTAAGGCATCAATTATCCCGCCATAATATCCAGCAACTGAACCGATGAATACTCCGACAGTAATCGCCACCAACATGGCAGCGATACCCACGGCGATGGAGATTCGTCCTCCGGATAACATTCGGGCGAGGATATCTTGTCCCAGGGAATTGGTGCCAAAGGGATGATTCCAACTTGGACCCATTGAGGACCGACTGAAGTCAATTTCATCAATGGCGGTGGTGTAGAAGAAGGGACCGAAGATAACGCAGAGGAGGATAATGGTAAGGGCGATCGCACCCAAAACCGCCATTTTATCCTGATAAAATCGCTGCCATGCTTTTTTGCCTAAATTGGGCGTAAAATTTGGCGGAATTTCGCTTTGAATGGGATTCGCATTAGACATAATTAAAACCCAATGAGTAGATTGAATGATGAATTCAGCAAGAAATTATTGATGATAGTTCACCCTCGGGTCTAAAAGGGCATACAGCAAATCCGCGATTAAGTTAAACACCACAATTAACACCGCATAAATAAAGGTAATGGCCATCACCACCGGGGTATCACTGCGATAAATCGAGTCAATTAACAGAGAACCAATTCCGGGTACTCGAAACACCTGTTCCGTGACTAATGCGCCGGTAAACACCGCCGGAATATCGAGGGCAACCAGGGTAACCACGGGAATCAACGCATTCCTTAAAACGTGCCTTTGGATCACCCTAAATTTAGATAACCCTTTAGCGTAGGCGGTGCGGACATATTGCTGATAGAGTTGTTCTAAAATCGAGGACCGGATAAACCGCATTAAAATCGCCGCTTGATAGAGTCCTAAGACGGAAATTGGCATAATCGACTGTTGAAGTTGGGCAATAAAACTATTCCAATCCGTTACCCTTAAGGTGCTATTATAGATAAAGGGAAACCAGTTGAGTTGAACACTGAAAATAATGATAAACAGCACCCCAGTGAAAAAGGTGGGGAGAGAGAACCATAGAAAAGCAAAGGTTGTGGCAAGTTTGTCTACGAGAGAGTAGCGATTGAGGGCGGAGATAATGCCCAGGGGAAATGCGACTAATATCCCTAAGAGATAGGCAGAACCAACCACCCATAAAGTAGTCGGTAATCGTTGCAGAATTAAGTCGATAACGGGACTGCGACTGGTAAAAGAGTATCCCATATCTCCGGTAAAAAAGGCGAACGCCCATTTCACATATCGGATATGAATCGGTTCGTCCAATCCAAAGGAACGCCGCAGATTTTCCCGCACTTCAGCAGTGATTGCCGGATTAGTGGCAAATTCTCCTAAAGGGTCTCCAGGTGCTAATGCTAAAATAGTAAAAATGACCAGACTAATGGCAATTAAGGTGGGAATGGATATCAGCAGGCGTTTCAACAAATAGGTTTTCATAGGCACAAGAATAATAAGTTCCAATCCCTGTAGGGGCGATTCGAGAATCGCCCGTCCAGATGGTGTCACATTCCCCTGTAGATGCGATTCGAGAATCGCCCGTCCAGGAGGGGTTTTAAACTATCTCCGTCGCCATTGGTGGATGTTCCAAACGACTCTATCCCAGGAAGTTAACTCCACCCCTTCTAAACTATTACTCACGGCGATCGCATCGGCGCGATGGACTAAAGGAATCACTGCCACATCCTCCACTAATAAATCATTCATCTGTATAAATAATGCTGCCCGAGTTTCCGGGTTCAATTCCGTAGTGGACCGTTGAAAAAGTTGGTCATATTCTGGATTGCAATAACGGGAAGTATTACTACCGGACCAGTTATTTTCAGGACGGGCAATTTCTTCACAAGTGAAACTTTGGAGGTAGCGCGTGGGGTCGGGGGATGTGTTGCCGGTGGTCACCATTTGTAAATCAGCATAAAAGCGATTCAGGGAATCAGTATTTGAGGGGTCACCGGAGAAGAAGATGCTGGCATCAATACTTTTGATTTCCATTTCTACGCCGATGGTTCGGAAATTTTGTTTGATGATTTCCTGGGTTTTCTGTCGAACAGGGTTCACCGAAGTTTGAAAGAGAACGCGCATTTCTACTCCATCTTTATCCCGGATGCCATTGCCATTGGTATCCTGCCAACCTGCGGCATCGAGTAATGCTGCTGCTTGTTCTAGGTTAAATTCTAAGCGGGTATTGGGGGAGAGATAAGTGGGTGGAGAAACGAGAAAATTGGGGGTGGGGATGCCGGTGACACCATAAAGTTGCTCAGAAATGGTATTGCGGTCGATCGCCAGGTTGAATGCTTTTCTAACTTGCCGATCGCTCAAAAAGGGATGGGGGAATTCTAAACTAGAGCGATCGCCTGCTGCAGTGGCACGATTGGGGTCGGTTTGATTCAGTTGAATCCGTTCGCTTAATGGCCCAAAAATTGCCATGACTTGTCCTTGTCCCCCCGCTTCTAATTGTTCTAAAACCAGGGGTTCGACTTGCAACGCATAAGCATAATCCGCATCTCCCGTTTGTAAAACTGCCCTCGCTGCGGAGGTAGAATCCCCACCGCCTTTGAGTTCAATTCGCTGAAAATAGAGGTCTTCTGCTTCTCGGAAATAGGGATTGGGTTCATAAACCACCGTATCCCCGGGTCGAAAGTCAACGACGCGATAAGGACCTGTTCCCACGGGTAATAAATTACCCGGTGCTTGGCGAGAATTTGCGCCGGTATAATCGGCAAAAATATGTTGGGGTAAAATCATCCCTTCGGACCCGACAAAGGGTAAAAACCAACCGGGATTAACCGCCTTAAAATTAACTTTAACGGTTAGGGGGTCGATCGCTTCCACGGAGGCGATCGCATCATAACTGGAAGAATTTGCCGAAGCAGTTTCGGGATTTGAGATAAATTCATAAGTAAACACCACATCGGCAGCAGTGAAGGGAGTGCCATCGGACCATTGTATATCCGGTTTGAGTTGCCAGGTGACGGATAAACCATCTGCTGCCACTCCGCCATTTTCCACCGTGGGAACTTCTGCCGCCAAAATGGGGATTAAATCCCCCTGATTATTGAACGTTGCCAGGGGTTCTAAAGTGA
The DNA here is from genome assembly GCA_011390515.1 of Oscillatoria sp. GTDB lineage: Bacteria > Cyanobacteriota > Cyanobacteriia > Cyanobacteriales > Laspinemataceae > Laspinema. The sequence continues at coordinate 750 of JAABSJ010000249.1, read as the reverse complement.
TTCGACTCGCTTCCCAATCCTTGAACCCGACAGATAGATGAGGATTGAGAATCGTTGGCGCTTGCCAGTAGAGTAAGCGGAGGACCTCCGGTTGTTGGATTTGGCGGGTGGGGTTCGTCCCGCATCCTGACAACAGGGATGCAGCGAGAAACGGTAGCGCCAACAGTGGCAGGATAAAAGGACGGCGATCGCGCTTCTTTTTCAAATTTTTCCCTCCCAGTGACGGTTTAAAACTCTACAGTATCAAGAAAATCCGGTTTTGTCTTGGGAGGGACGACGGCGATTAACGGCATCCGGTTTAATGTCCCCCCTCCCGGATTCACGGAACCCGGTTCACTAGGGACCGAACCCAGTCCTTTCAGTACACAAAAGGCGATCGCCACCGGCAACAAGGCGATCGCCTTTTGACGCGGGGTGGAAGTGCGATCGGTTTTGTCTCCAGTCCAGTGCCACAATAACCAGATAACGCTCAAAGCACAACCGAAATAACTATCAATATACAGTCCTATTAAATTCGGGATAACGCATTCCATCAGTTGCCAAACTTTGGGGTCTTGGGGGATTTTGTTGCTCATGGGTTCAACTCCGAACGGCTATATCCCCATTAAATGGATTGGCAAAATAGAGGTCTAGGGGGAACAAATAAAATCAAATAGGAGGTTTGCGGATTTTTATAAATTCAATCCAGGTTAATAATGGTAAATCAATTCAAATCCAAGCAAATCAATTCAAATAAAAACAAATAAAAAC
>JAABSJ010000248.1 GCA_011390515.1 Oscillatoria sp. | reverse complement strand
TCGCCAATAACCTAGAGGATAGCGTCGTTTTTGCCCGAGTCGCACCGGAACAAAAACTCCGCCTCGTTGAAGCACTACAAGCCCGAGGTGAGATTGTCGCCATGACCGGGGATGGGGTCAACGATGCACCGGCCCTCAAACAAGCCGATGTGGGGATTGCAATGGGAGGTGCCGGAACTGAAGTTGCCAAGGAATCCGCAGATATTATTCTCACTGATGATAACTTCGCCTCCATTGAAGCCGCAGTGGAAGAAGGGCGCACAGTATATAGTAACCTAGTCAAAGCGATTTCCTTTATTTTACCCGTCAACTTAGGGGAATCGATGACGGTGTTATTGAGTGTGTTGTTAGGGCGACCTTTACCCATTGAAGCCTTACAAATTCTCTGGCTGAACATGATTAATTCCATCACCATGACCGTTCCCCTCTCCTTTGAACCCAAATCTCCAACGGTGATGGAAAAGTCCCCGCGCAACCCCAGTGAATCCCTGTTATCTGGCGATCGCATCAAACGAATTGTGATCATCGCCATTTATAACTGGATTGTCATCTTTGGAATGTTTGAATGGTCCCTGGCCAACGATCCGGGCCCTAATGAATTTGCCTTAGCCCGAACCATCGCCGTTCAATCCTTAGTTTCCGGTCGATTTTTTTATCTATTAAGCATTAGCCAATTACTGCCCAATTTAATCGCCAAAATGAAAGGAACCCTCAACTCAAAAGTGGGTGGATCCGCCATTGTTGCCGGAATTATTGGGGCGATCGTCCTGCAAATTCTCTTCTCCCAAGTTCCCCTCCTCAACCGTATCTTTGAAACCGCCCCCCTCAATCTTACCCAAGGATTAATCTGTCTAGCAGTCGGATTACCCATGATTCCCGTCGCCCTCCTAGTCAACCGCCTAGACCCCCCAAACTAAGCTAAAGTGGCAACACCCGGCGGGGGTTAAAACCCCCGCCTAACAGCTCAAGTCGGTTGAAACCGACTGAAAACACCACGGGATAAGACTTGCAGTCGGATTTATCCGACTTTAGCTATGAGGCGGGGGTTAAAACCCTAGCCCTGTCAAGGTGATAAATTTAATGACCCCAAATCGTTATTTTCTGTAGCCGCGCGAGAGCGATCGCCTGTCCATAAGAGCAATTTAATGACCCCAAATCGTTATTTTCTGTAGCCGCGCGAGAGCGATCGCCTGTCCATAAGAGCAATTTAATGACCCCAAATCGTTATTTCCTGTAGAGGCGATTCTCGAATCGCCCCTACAAAGACACCTTGACAGGGCTAGGGTTAAAACCCCCGCCGTTGGTTTCAACTGGTGCAAGATCTCAGTTGAAACCGACTGAAAGTCTTCTCCGGTGGGTTTTTTAGTCGGTTTTTAACCGACTTTAGCTGTTAGGCGGGGGTTTGAACGATTGGCGGCCGGTTTTTGCCACCGCTGCAATCCCCTCAGATCCTCCCAATTTTTACCCCTCCCCTGCATAATTTAACCAACTCTTCCCTAGTAAAGGAAATAGGACCCCTCAAAACCGGGCTTAACCCCCGGTTTTGCTGGGTTTCCTGTCCTTTACCTTGCCAAAACCCGATGAATCAATTTTCCTGCCTCCTGGGGGTTCTCCCTGAACCCACCAATCCCATCCCGAAGACCCCAACCGGACTGAGACATATTTGGACAACGAGCCCTACCCATTGCGATTCGCGAATCGCAATGGGTAGGGGCGATTCGCGAATCGCCCCTACAGAGAGAGAGGGAATGCCTCAATCCTCTCCAATCCCCTCTCCTCTGACGGCTTCATCAAATCTTTACCCAAAGGAGGAGTTTTGTAAAGATTTGATGAAATCAGCCAAAACGGTAACCGTCCAATCTATCCCCAAAGCCGTTTTATGCTCCCATAAAAGAATAAGTCGGACTCGATTAAAAACCGCATTACCTCTACAGCAGATAAAATTTGGATTATTGTTTTTAAACCCGGATAAAACCTTAAATTATGTCCGGAGTTTGATTTGTTTTCATCCCGATCATCCCCGAACTTTTGTCATCAAAATACTCATCCATTCTTGATTGCATCTTTTAAGCAATCTCCACCCAAACTTGATTTCAAAGTGACTCTCCGATGGCTCATCATCGCCAGGGTAGGAGAGTCCAGTCCAAAACCGCAGGAGTGAACAAATGTCTACTAATTGGCTTCTTTTGACCCCCGACTCCCCCCATTCTGACTCGGTGGTTACCCTAGAACCGCAGGATTCTTATCGGTTTGAATGGGAACAACCCGGGAGTTTGCAACTGTCCATAACCGGATTAATGGCCAGTGTGGATTTGCGCCTGAGTAATGCAGAAGGCCAAATTTTGCAGGCGTTGCAGATGGATGAAACCCGGGACGGGATTTTGTTGAATGATTTGTTGCCAGGAACCTATTCCCTGGACATTTTTCGACGCAATGCAGATACAAATTACACCCTAAATCTCGACCCCATTACCGGATTACCCAACCTTTTCAGTGATGGGATGAGTCAGGATATTCCACTCAATATCGAAATTGCCTCCGGGGATAAAAAAGACCGAGAATTGGGAATTTTTAGTCTGGAAGGCATGGACCAATTTGCGCTCAATACCCCCGCCTACTTTCAAGAAGCTGCCAGACGGATTTTGAGTCAGTCCAACTGGGGACAAGTCTTAATTTCTAATTCCAATCAACCCGCCTCTGGGATTGCTGATTCCTTTGAGTGGGAAAGTCAGGTAAACGATGGGATAGAAGGGGTACAATTCCGAACCCGTCAAACCGTTAATCTTCTCGGAGAAGAGTTTGGTTTCATGATAGTTCCCAAAGGAACTATTCAAGAGGTTTGGGACAATCCTAACCTCCAAGGAAACAATCGTCCTTCTTTTTCTTTTGGAGAAAAAATTGGGGGTGGTTTTTATTTTCGCGAAGAAACGTTAGGGAATGGAACCCTGTTTACCATTGAAGGGGAAGGGGGACCTCAGGATAACGATGGCAACGAGAAAGATATCTTTGTTTATGTTGGGAACCCGCCAGAAGAACCCGAGGTCACTGAACCGATTACACCAGAACCGGAAATTCCCGAACCTGTTGCCACGACACCGGAAATTCCCGAACCTGTTGCCACGACACCGGAAATTCCCGAACCTGTTGCCACGGCACCGGAAGTGAGTGAACCTGTTGCCACGACACCGGAAGTGAGTGAACCTGTTGCCACGACACCGGAAGTGAGTGAACCCGACAATAATCTGGAACCGCTTCCCTCACCGGATGAAGACATTCCTCCCGTTGCCACCCCTGGGGAGAATAATATCCCCCCGAAAGACTTGCGGGTTACCCTGGAAAACCAGGGATGGGGAAATCCGGTGGCGATCGCCGGAACAGTTCGCGATCGCAATGGATTTAGTGACATTCAGCGGATAGAATTGTCCGTTCATAGTCCGGGAGACACTTGGCGCGCGATCGCCTCCGTCACCGATTTTACCCCAAATCCTGCCGATGATACAACCGCCAACTTTACCTACAACTGGACCGAAGAATTAGGCGCAGGGGACTACAAAGTGAAAGCAGTCGCCTACGATCGCGCCGGTAAAACCAGCAACGTAGTCATCGAACAATTAACCCTAGTTGATACAACACCCCCCATCTCCCCCATCTCCCCCATCTCCCCCATCTCCCCCATCTCCCCCATCCTCCCCACTCTCCCCAACGCAGAACCCGGGGACTTGCGCTTTAGTCTGTTTCCCATTTATACCACAGGCGAAATCCTCAGTTTTGAAGGGGGAAAAGTTTACGATTCCGATGGGATTGAAGACTTAAATTATATTGAATTTTCCATCCGTAAAATTGGGGAAGATTGGGTCTATGCAGGAGAAGCAACTGAATTTACTCAGGATGCAGAAGGGTATGGACGGTTTGGGTTTAGCTATGATTTGAGCAACTTAACACCGGGGAGTTATGAACTGCGATCGGTTGCCTACGATCGCCAAGGCGCAACCAGCAATATTGCCACCGAAACCTTTGTCGTCATTACCGACCCTGGGGGAGAAGGACTCTCCGATGACCTGAAATTAGAGATTGCTGGCGCAGCGAATTTAGAACGCTATACCCCGGAAGAATTAGCAAACACTCAAAAATGGGTCGTTTGGGTCACCCCGGGACAATCTGCCGACCAATTAGCGGCATCCGTCAATGCCATTAACTTAGGCGAAACCGGCCAAATTCCCAATACTTATCTCTGGGAATTTAATGACAAACCCAAACCGCAAACCACCCCAGAATCCATTGCAAATCTGCTCACCGAACTCGACGGGGTAGAATTTGCCTATCCGGAAGTGCCGGTCCCATTGAAGTTGATGAATCCGGGAGGAATGAAAGGAGATCAATACCCGCAATGGCACTTAGAGGATGATGTGAATCCCAACAGTCCCTCCAGTGTAACAGCGGCCTGGAATATCATCAATTCTCAGACTAATTTGCCGGTTCTTGGCCGGAATTCCGTGATTGGGTTTGTGGATGATGGAGTGGATTACAACCATCCAGATTTGTTGCCACGGTACAATCCAAATTTGAGCTTTGATTTTAGCGACTTAGATGATGATCCGTTCCCGCGATCGCAACAAAAGTTTGAAGCACAAGTCTCCAAACCCACGATTGACGGAAATCGCGCTTGGTTAGCGATTCCGGTGAATTTAACCGGACTGATTAACAACGTAGATTTCAACTTAGAATTTAAGGGACAGCAAGGGTTGAACTTAGCAGAAGACGCGACATTTACCCTGCATAGTCCGACTAATGTAGAACAAGACCCCTTTGATTGGCAATCTTTTGCCGGGTATTGGTGGCGATATCCAGGTTGGGAAGAATCTCGGTCTAACAATAACAAAATTTTACCGATTGAACCGGGTAATAAATCGGTTAACATTGCGTTAGAAGACCATTTCAATGGAATTTATGCCGGTGGATATTGGCATTTGGAAATTTCGGTAGATGCTTATGAGCATCCTAACACGACCAAATTTCTCGAAAATTTGACCAATCAAATTAAGTCTTGGTCCTTGGATCTGACAGCGATTAATCCCCATGGTACTTTAGTCACGGGAACTGGAGTAGCGGATGGACTGAGATTATCGGGAGTTGCGCCAGAAGCGGACTTTGCCGCCATCCGCCTCATTGGCAATATTGACCCGGTGAATTATAGCTATGATTCCCAAGGGTATTTGATTGCTGATGCATTGTATGATGCTAAAAATCCCGATGACGCCTTGAATCGCAACAACGGAATTGACGTTTTTAATAACAGTTGGGGTCCGCAATATATGCGCCAACTCCCCTTGGCAACTGCTGCCTTACAATCTGGGTTTAAATTCGGTCGGAATGGACTAGGAAATAGCTATGTGTTCTCCGTGGGAAATGATGGTGCAGAAATTGGTCATGTTAATTACAATAATTTAGCCAATTCGCGCCACGTCATTTCAGTGGGTGCAATTTCCCGCGATGGCATTCTGTCGGACTATAGCACCCAAGCGCCATTTGTGGTTGCTTACTCCGATAGTGGAAAACCCGACAACAATGGTATTAGTACCACCGCAACAACCCTAAAAGACCGCATGGTGACCGACTTTGGCGGCACTTCTGCCTCGGCACCTGTTGTTTCCGGTGCGATCGCCTTAATGTTAGAAGTCAACCCGGATTTAACCTCCCGAGATATCCAACATATTCTCGCCAAAACCGCCTATAAAACCGACCCAACCCATCCCGATTGGCAACAGAATGGCGGCGGATATCACATTAATCGGTACTATGGATTGGGTGCCGTTGACCCCGTTTCCGCAGTCATGGCAGCACAAGATTGGACATCCGTGGGTGAACAGGTGAAAGTTACCGGAGAGAAAGAACTCAAAAATGTGCTCAGTCAGATTCGAGACAACCAAAAAATCAGCGATGCGATCGCCATTGACCAAGATATCACCGTTGAACACGCGGAAGTTTTAGTCAATATCAATCATCCCGATTGGAAAGACTTAACCCTCATTCTCAAATCTCCCGATGGCACCGAATCGCGCTTAATGAACTCCATTGGTGACGACCCCTACGGCATTGGGAAAACCTACGAAGTTCATCCCGGATCAAACGAGTGGACCTTTACCTCCATTCGCCATTGGGGTGAATCTTCTTTAGGAGAATGGACCTTAGAAGTGTATGATGAAAAAGGCAATCAAATCGAAGGGGAATGGTTGTCTTGGCAGCTTAATCTTTACGGGACCGAACCCGTTATCACCCTAGAAGCAACCCAACCCAATGCCTCGGAAGATGGAACTCCCGGTCAATTTACCGTCACGCGGACCGGGAATAATAAAAATCCCTTGACCGTGAATTATACCATTGAGGGAACAGCAACCAATGAAGAAGATTATCAACCGCTAACGGGAACAGTTACCTTTGCTGCGGGTTCAAATACCGCTGTCATTGATATTCTTCCCATTTACGATACCCTGTTTGATGAAGAGGATGAGACGGTCATCTTAACCCTGATTGATAATCCCGGGTATGCGATTGGACCGAATAATAGTGATATCGTAGAGATTGCCAATTATACCATTCCAGTAGACCATTGGAACGCGCAATTTATCAACCGCACTCCTGAAACTGTCATGGATCGCAATACCTACGATTTCAGCAACCCTGCCGCCATTCTCGACTTAGGATATCAATCAGAGAATGGAACCATTCGCCTCTTCAAAGGTTGGGGTCCGGGTAGTCCCGATAGTGCAGTCCAAAGTGATTATTTTGCAATGGAAACCTGGACTCGGACTACCTTTGAAGCGGGTCAACTCTATAAAATTACCACTCAATCCAATGATGGGGTCTGGTTCCGGGTGAAAAATGTCGCCACCGGAGAATGGATTGATGATAGTGTGGTTTTAGGGGAAGATGGTGCCGATTGGCGCGATCAGGATCTCAACGCTCCGCCGCGAACCATTTTCTTCAAAGTACCAGAAACTGGGGAATATGATTTCTATATTGACTATTTTGATGCCGCCCAAAATAGTAGCATTGACGTTACCGTAGAACCTGCTCAATTTTTCCAAGATGCAGTTAATCCTTCCCCAGAATGGCACTCAGAATTCTATTGGTGGGACCGTAAACTCGGCAATCAACCCGCAGGAGATTACTTTGCCAATGGTGGAGATCCGACTAATGCGATCGGGGTCGTTAATTTAGGGTCAGATACTCGTTCAGATGGCAAAAAAGGGATTCTATTTGATTGGCAAGATGGCGCGGCATTAGGCGATGTCCGTTTACCGGATAATAACTTTGCCATTCGGGGTTATACCGAGGAAAACTTAGAAGCGGGACGTCAGTATCGCATGAATGTCCGGGGGGATGATGGATTCCAGTTATCCGCCAAAAATAAGGCAACCAATGAGTGGATTCATATCACCCCGGAAAATCAATGGCAACAACAATATGGTGGTACACAACAAGTTGATTTCACCGTTCCCGAAGATGGAGTCTATGAAGTCTATTTTGACTTTTATGAAGAACGGGGAGATGTCAATTTTGATTTATCCTGGGAACCCGTTAACTTTATCGGCATGACCCTTTCTACCATTGGCGCAAATATTCGTTCAGGACCGGGAGTCAGTTTTGATAAAGTGAATGAGTATCCCTATGGAACGACCCTAACCTTTGATAAATGGACCGAAGGAGACTTTGTGGATTATTCCGCTGAGTTAGGAACATCCAGTTCCTTATGGTATCGCATTGCTGGCACTAATGATTGGGTTTCTGCTGCAATTATTGATGGTGAACCGAGTATTTTGTCGCAAGAGTCTTCAGGCGCAAGTGGTACGGTATTCGTTACCGCAGAAGCAATCTAAACGACAGCAAGTCGTTACTACAAACAAATGTTCGTAGTGACGACTTCAGTCGTCTCCGGGTGCATAATTTATTGATATCCCCAGTTCGTAGTGACGACTTCAGTCGTCTCCGGGTGCAAAATCTATAAATTAGAAGTCGTTACTACGAACTTAAGAAACGACTGAAGTCGTTACTACGAACTTAAGAAACGACTGAAGTCGTTACTACGAACTTAAGAAACGACTGAAGTCGTTACTACGAACTTAAGAAACGACTGAAGTC
>JAABSJ010000247.1 GCA_011390515.1 Oscillatoria sp. | reverse complement strand
ACTGACCGAAGAAGCTGAGACCTTGTTGAAAGAGGCGATCGCTGAATTCACTCAGTCTTTCATGGCTACTCTGTAGGACCGGCAATTGAGAAGAATTGGGAATGAAGAATGGAAGTTTTCTTAGATTCTTCATTCTCAATTCTTCATGCATTAGGTTTAATTTTAAATTCTTGATTCTTGATTTGGGATTATGGCAAATCTAAAGGCGATTCGCGATCGCATCCAGTCAGTAAAAAACACGAAAAAAATCACCGAAGCCATGCGCCTCGTGGCAGCAGCTAAGGTGCGTCGCGCACAAGCACAAGTTCTCGGAACTCGCCCTTTTGCCGATCGCTTGGCCCAGGTCCTGTTCGGATTGCAGACTCGTTTGCGGTTTGAAGATGTGGACTTGCCCTTGTTGAAACAGCGCCAAGTGAGTACCGTAGGATTGCTCGTTGTTACAGGCGATCGGGGTTTGTGTGGCGGCTACAATAACAACATCATCAAACGCGCCGAAGCTCGGATTAAAGAAATCCAAGCCGAAGGGTTCGACTATAAATTGGTAATCGTCGGACGGAAAGCCAATCAATACTTCAGCCGACGCAACGCCCCCATCGATGCCTCTTATGTCGGTTTAGAACAGATTCCGACCGCAACAGAAGCCTCAGAAATTGCAGACGAAGTGCTCTCGTTGTTCCTCTCGGAAAGCGTCGATCGCGTGGAATTGATTTACACCAAATTCGTGTCTTTAATCAGTTCCAAACCCGTGGTACAAACCCTGTTACCCCTCGATCGCCAAGGCTTAGAAGTCGCTGACGATGAAGTCTTCCGCCTCACCAGTAAAGGCGGTTCCTTCGACGTCCAGCGCGAAAAAGTCGCTACGACTGCTGCGCCGGAAGCCTTCCCTCGGGACATGATTTTCGAGCAAGACCCGGCTCAAATTCTGGAAGCCTTGCTTCCGCTATATCTGAATAACCAGTTATTGCGCGCCTTGCAAGAAGCCGCCGCCAGCGAACTAGCCGCCAGAATGACTGCCATGAACAACGCCAGCGAAAACGCCAGCGAACTCATGGATACATTAACCCTGACGTACAACAAAGCACGTCAAGCCGCCATCACCCAGGAAATCCTGGAAGTAGTCGGTGGTGCAGCCGGAATGCAACGCTAAATTTCGCTTGACAATTCATCCCTTTTATGCGTCTGAGTTCGCTCAGGCGTTTTTTTTGTGGGGGTGGGGAGGTTGTGGGAGGGGCGATCGGGCGATACTATTGATGGGAGTGAAGCAAAAACCCGCACCCTGAAGGGTGGGGCTATACGGACGAAGCCTGCCTACGCAGGCTAATCCATGAAATAATGGACTTTTAACAACCGGATTTGGTATCACCCTGATTTTGCTAGACTATAGCGAGTCTTCCCGGATTTTGGCATAAATACAGCGAGCAAGATGTGAAGCCTACGGCACGCTTCGCGAACGCACTCCCAAAAATGTACGTCATAACTGTGGAACTATATACTGAAGGATGCTAATACTTGAATGCTGGAAAAAATAGAACTTTATAACTTCAAAAGTCATCGAAATACACAACTGAGCTTAGATAATTCGCGTCTCCATGCTCTAGTCGGACAAAATAGTTCCGGTAAAACATCAGTTCTGGAAGCATTACATTATCTGAGTAGACTAGCAGATTCACCTTTTAAAAACATTTTTACTTATCAAAGAGGCCCTGAATTACTGACAACAATGGGCCAAAATGAGATGGCTGTTAGTGCCAGTGGTTTCTGGGGATACTATCCTCGGAAAAATTGGGAAGTTTCATACGAATTTGAGAAAAGAAATAATAATTCTTGGTCTCCGACTGCCTCATGGAAAGTGGATAATCATGAAAAACAGAGTATAGAGTCATGGTCAAACTCTTTGAATGAGGCTTCTGAACCAATACCCCAAGCCTTGAGATATGCGGTGCATTTGAAGCTAGTGGCGACGAACCTGGCTGAACCTGGTTACAGTGAAGCCTTAACACCCCGAGTTGAGTTTGATGGGACCGGGTTAGCACCGACTTTAGACTATCTTCGGGACGAAGCACCCGATCGCTTTCAATCTTTGCAGGAACTGTTGCAACGGGTTGTTCCTGGGGTTAAAAAAGTTGGAGTCAGACGCGCTAAAGTCAAAGTCAATCGCCAACGCTTAATCGAAGTGGATGGAAAAGCGATTTCCTACGAAGAAAGCCAGGAAATGGCTGGACAAGAAGTGGTGTTAGACATGAATACCGGCGATCGCATTCCAGCCCATGCCATTAGCGAAGGAACAATGCTGGCCCTCGGATTATTAACCGTTTTGATGACTCCCGAACAACCCAACTTAGTCTTACTGGATGATATTGAGCAAGGACTGCATCCTAAAGCCCAACGGGAATTAATCGCGGTTTTTCAAGATATTCTTGCAGAAAATCCCAATCTGCAAATCATTTTTTCCACCCATTCTCCCTATATCGTCGATGAATTAACCCCCTCTCAAGTCCATGTATTAAGCAATTCTCACTCTGGCTTTACCTCGTGTAAGCGGTTGGATGAACATCCAGATGTGGAATGGGCTAAACATAGTTTAACCACAGGTGAATTTTGGGATGCGGAGGGAGAAGATTGGGTTTTGGTAGGAGAACTCAATGATTGAATTTATAGTCATTGTAGAAAGTAGTGCAGATGCCCGAACTGCTACTAAATTAGGCGATCGCGTTTTATTAGAAAAAGTCGCCTGGTTAGAACCGGAACTCTTAGAACATCTCTTTCGCTGGACTGGTTTAGAAGAAAACACCGACTATTCTTGTTGGAAAGATATGGGCTCGATTATAGAAACCGCTAAACAAAAAGGGCTACGCTTGCCCCGATTTATCGGTCGCGCTCGATATGGTTCCCCTCCTTTAAAAGCCGATGGAGCCAGTTCTATTAAAGTCCTCAATTTAGTCCGGGTTCTTCAGAAAACCAGACCGATTAAAGCAGTGCTCTTGATTCGCGATTTAGATAATCAACCTGAGCGAAGAGAAGGGATTGAGCAAGCCCGTTCACAACAACTCAATGAACCCCCTCAGTTACAAATCATTATTGGTACAGCAGATAAAACGCGGGAATCTTGGGTTTTAAATGGTTTTATTCCCAGCAACGACAGGGAACTCCAAATTTTACAACAAATTAAATCTGAATTAAATTTCGATCCTTGTGAAAAGTCCCATAAACTCCGTGCCGTGCTTCAGAGAAATCGGAACCTGAACGCATCAGAAATCCTAAAATCGTGCTGGAAAAACTGACTGGGGGAGACATGGACCGAGAAAAACTCTGTTGGGAAGAGACGAGTTTAGATATTCTCAGGACCAGAGGGGTTAAGACGGGTTTAACTGCATATTTGATTGAAATTGAGGAACGATTAGCTCCAATTTTATCAGAGTAACTATAGCGGTTTCCACAGTTATGATGTACATTTGGGGAGTGCGAGCATCTTGCTCGCTATTGTCAAGCGAGCAAGATGCTCGCACTCCTCTCCTCTAAACATCTGTACCTCATGAAGCCAGGAACCGCTATATCAACTTATTCACGATGACTCCCCCAGAGTATTTGGACTGGGAAGAACAACAGCCGATTAAATACGAATATGCCAACGGCGAAGTGTTGGCGATGACGGAGGGAACTCTGGGTCACAATGCGATCGCCCTTAACTTAGCCTCTGCCTTGAAAAATCACCTCCGGGGTAAAGGCTGTAAAGTTTTCATGGCAGATGCTAAACTCGGGGTTTCTAAAAACGGTCCCTTTCACTATCCTGATGTGATGGTAACTTGCGATTCCCAGGATCTAAATGCTCGAAAAATTGTTTACTCTCCTTGCTTGTTAGTAGAAGTTCTTTCTCCAGGTACGGAAGCCTTTGATAGAGGGGATAAATTTAAACATTATCGCCGCATCCCCACTTTAAAAGAATATGTCCTAATTAGTGCTGAAAAAATCAGCGTTGATTATTACTGTCTCAATGAACGGGGAAAATGGGAACTCACGTCTTACTCATTGGATGAACTGAATACTGAACCAGCAGAAATAGAAATCAACCGGACCACTGTTAACCTTTCTTTTCCGATTTCTATGCTTTATGAAGATGTGGAATTTCCCGATAACCCTTAGCAATTCAGGGATGAATGATTAGGATTGATTGCCGGATTTGGATGGTAAGAATTAGATGCGATTCTCCTCCCCTCCCTAAAAATTGCGCTATACTCAGACTAGGCACTGTTGCTCTAGGAGAGAGTTATGGAAACTGCAACCCTGATTCAAGACAATTTCTCTCTGGAAGACTTTCTCACCCATCCCCCCGACGCAATGGAATGGGTGGATGGAAAACTCGTGGAGAAAAACGGGATGACATTAAAGCATAGTAAAATCCAATTGAACTTAGGAAGCTACTGGAAAGACTACCAAAAATCTAGTGGTCAAGGGGGACAAGCGTATGTTGAGGTCCCCTGCCGCACCAATCAGCAGGGACGGCGACCTGATGTAGCTTATATTACGCCAGAATTATTAGAGCAATATGGGGATTTTGCCACGTTACCACAGAGTTTTCCACTAATTGCTGAAATCGTTTCTCCCACGGATTTGGCGGAGGATATTTTTCTAAAGGCGCGGGAATATTTAGACTCCGGTTGTTTAGAAGTTTGGCTGGTTTTTCCCGAGTCTCATCTCGTTTTCATTCAGACCCAAACTGAATTGTTATGCTTTAGATCCGGTGAAGTTGTCGCAACTCAGCAAGTATTGCCCGGGTTTAGTATTTCCGTTGATGAGTTGTTGGCATGATGTTTCCAAATTGGGATAGCCGTTCCCTTGAGGATGAGGGCAATTCTCGTTAAAGTTCCTCTAAACAAGGGTGCTTTTGGGCGGGTGTCGGCTAGTTTATGGCAAAATGCGATATCATGAAAAACGGTTCAGCATCAGGAGGCTTAGTTAATGATGAGATTTAGTGATGTAGTTGATGTCATCAAGAGTCTTTCTACAGATGAAAAGCGAGAAATTTCCCTGTTGTTACAGCAGTATCTTCGTGAGGAGTCTCGTGACCAGATTTATGAAAAGTTTCAAGTAGCCAAGCAGGAAGAAAAGCAAGGAGACCTGATGTTTTCTAGCCAGATTAACCGATTGAAAGAAGAATTGCTTGAATAATCATCATGGAAGTTAGTTTCAGTTCTGCCTTCAAACGGGCTTTTAAAAAGAAGATTAAAGGCAGTCCAGATTTGGAGGCAAGGTTTTGGCAAAAATTAGAACTGTTTATTATTGACCCATTTGAGCCTAGTTTAAAGACGCACAAACTCTCGGGTAAGTTAAAAGACTTATGGAGTTTTAGTGTGGAGTATGATGAGAGGGTAGTGTTTTATTTTACCGAAGATGAAAAGGCTGTATTTGTTGATATTGGCAGCCATGATGAGGTGTATTAAACGCTCAGAGACTGGGCTTATTAAACCTCCTCCAACCCGGTTTCAATGGTAGATACCAGATGAGGTTGATTGGGGGGAAAGCCTTTTAACAGCGCTTCTAGGGGTTCCTCGGTGAGGAAGGCTACGGTGATTACCCCGGTCAGTTTTTGGCAAAAGGCGATGAGTGCTGGGGTGGGTTTCGTAGGGTTGGAAAATGTTTCGCCACCTTATAGGATGGCACCGTGGGGGAGGAGGTGGGGCGCGTTTTAGGCTTTTGAGGTGGCGATCGCAGTTCTGCGGGGGTGCCAGGGGGCTTCCTCGGGACAAGTGATTTCCCAAATCAGTTCGAGTCAGGGTTTTGCTTCCCGGAGGGCATTGAGCAAAAAAATGTTAACATGAGTAAGGCTATGCTCTAATTAATCAAAAACAAAAATGAATTATTAAGCATGAAAACCTCCATCGAACTGAACGAAGAATTAGTCAAAGAAGCATTGCGCTTAACCAATATTCAGACAGAACAAGAATTGATTAACTTTGCTTTAGCAGAGTTGATTCGTAACCGCAAAAAACGCAATTTACTAGAGTTAAGCGGACAGATTCAATTTTCAAAAGATTACGACTACAAAGCCTTACGGGAAAACCGCAATGTTTCTGATTGATACATCGGTTTGGATTGCTGTTTTCCGAGACAGGACTGATACCGTCCGTCAATCTTTGTCAGCAATTATTAATGAGCAACCGATTTTTTTGAGCCGATTCACTCAGATGGAACTGTTGCAAGGTTGCCGAGATGAACGGGAGTGGAGGCTATTAGAAACTTATCTGCAAGACCAAGACTACATCGAATCCACTCCTCATACTTGGGTCGCGGCTGCCCGAATTTATTACGATTTGCAACGACAGGGTTTAACGGTTAGAAGTAGTATTGATTGTTGCATTGCTCAACTGGCGATCGAACATCAGTTCATTTTAATTCATAATGACAGGGATTTTGAGACAATTGCAACGGTGACAATCCTTAATAGTTTACGCTTTCGACCTGACAATAATTAATCCTCAAGTCTCCTTTAACCCGGTTTCAAGAGCCGATAGTTGAGGATTGTGGGACAAATCCTCTAAGTCACTATCGAGACAACCAATAAATTCTTTAGCTGCTTCTGCAAATGAAACTTCAGGAGGTTCTATTGTTTTGGGCGCTTTTTGCTGGTGGCTAGATTGGTATTCTAAGAATTGTATGAATTCAAGTACCTTTTGCCATTGTTCAGGGGGCAATTGTTGAATTTTTTGGATGGCTATTTCTAGGGTAAGCATGGTTAGTTGGCTTAATGGTCTATGACTATTATAGGGTGGGATGGCCGATCGCCTCTTATCGTTCCAAATTGTGCAACCACTGAAGAAGATTTGCAATCAAATCCGGGTCGCTTTCTAGGAATTATTACCAAAAACTAGGTAATAGGTCGGTTTCGGGTTCGTAAAATACTTTTTATTTTTTCAGGTTTTAACTAGGTTTTGGTGGCCGAGTTCCAGGGAGATGCCACTAATGCGCTCATCTCCAGGGCGATAGGATAACACTTCGATGCCAATAGGTTCATTGGTATCTCCATCTTTGAAAACGATAATATCGTTCCCCAGTTCCGTAGCAATTTGGTTAGGGCGGGGAGATTGCCAAAAAATAGTTAAGAGTTCGGTTTCTGGTTCGTAAAATACTTTTATTTGGGCCATAACTTTGCTCCTGTTTTAATTGCATCAGTTTGGTAAGCTGTAATCAAGTAACCCTCTCCATTTAAACGCCGAGCAACGGCAACGAGCCACCTTTTGGCTTTGAGGGTGCGATAAAATAGCAAGACATCAATATCGCGCTGACTTTGGTAAATAGCATCGGGTTGATTAAGGGTTTGCTGAATTTCAGTTTCATAATGGGTAATATCGGGATGCTTGATAAGCAGTGTTTGCCAGTAGCTTTCGGTGGTGCGGACTGTGAACCCTAGGGGAGTAGAAACAATAAATTTAACAATTGATTCCATGTTTTAGCTGAAGGCTAGGGTTTGCTGATATTTTAGCGAATTTGAGAACTTGGGGTGAGGGTTCGGAAACCGGGTTTCTTGGTGGCTGCTTAAATCTCCCCTAACCAGGTTTCAATGGCAGATATCAGATTCGCTTGATTGGGGGGAAAGCCTTTTAAGGGCGCTTCTAGGGCTGTTGTTGAGGAAGGGATGCCCCCTATCTTTCTAAATTTTGCAACCACTGAAGGATTGTTGTCACTAAATTCGGGTCGCCTTCTAGGAATTGCGGTAATCGGCATTCAGCAAGGCGATCGGGGACAACTAGGGCAATGGGGGGATGGCTAAAGCGGGCGAGTTGATTGAGGACCGCCATATCAAAGCCTTGGGGCGGTGGATTGGTGGGTTCTTCGTAGAGGATGAGGGCGATCGCCTGGTTGCTGAGGTCATCTTCGCAGTAGGCTTGTAATTTGGCAATGGTATCGGGTTTACCGTCGGGACTGGCGGGACAGCCTGCTTTTTTCAGGGTGGTGTAGATTTGTAGGGCGGGGTTGCTAGGGTCGCTGAAGCGGCTGCCGTCGATGCAAATGATTTGGCAGTTGAGGGGGTGGGATTGGTTGGCTTGGTTGAGGATTTGGGGGAGAAGGGCGAGGTTGCACTGTTGGGTGAAGGGGG
>JAABSJ010000246.1 GCA_011390515.1 Oscillatoria sp. | reverse complement strand
GTTACTACGAACACAAGAGAACGACTGAAGTCGTTACTACGAACACAAGAGAACGACTGAAGTCGTTACTATGAACACAAGAGAACGACTGAAGTCGTTACTATGAACATCAAGAGAACGACTGAAGTCGTTACTATGAACATCAAGAGAACGACTGAAGTCGTTACTACGAACTGAAGAGGGGAAGAAACGTCTTCTTTCGTTCGTAGTGACGACTTCAGTCGTCTCCTAGAGGAGGAGAGAGGTAAAAATAAATAAGCCTGCATGAAGATTGGAGAGGGCTCTCATGCAGGCATTGAAGGTTAAAACTTAAACAAATAGTCTAGGAAAATGCGATCGCCTCTAGCACTTCAGTCCAAAGGGTCAGCTTATTCAAACAGCCAGTTTTTGACCCGTTGTAAACTCTTCCAATCCGGTTTTCGGTTCAATCCCTCCTGGATATTGTCCTTCACCTCATCGCGCAATTCTGCGGCAACCATCATCAGTTGTTGGACAATTTCGATATGAGTGCGGACGCCTTTTTGACCGCTATCGAGCATTGCCACCGCCAGATTAACCTGAGCTTGAGCATCTTGGGGATTGAGTTTGACCGCTTTTTGAGCTGCTTTATAGGCGGGAGTGGGTTTATCGGCCAATAAATACAGCCACGCCAAACAAGTCCAAGCGGGACTATTTTTTGGGGCGCGATCGCAGATATCCCGGAACACCGGAATCAGGGTGTCTGGGCCTTCACCAGCTTTATAGCGTTCCACGCCACTGGTAAATTGAGATTCAACGGTTTCAGTCATAAGCGGTTCTTTTCATGCAGTTGTTCGATTGTATCCAAAAGCCTGTCCGGTTTTTCACTTCAGGGGGGATTGGGGGATTGGGGGATGGGACATGGGTCCTTGGTCATGGGTCCTTGGTCATGGGTCCTTGGTCATGGGTCCTTGGTCATGGGTCCTTGGTCCTTGGTCATGGGTCCTTGGTCATGGGTCCTTGGTCCTTTGTTGATGGGGGAGAATTGGAAGATTGGGGGGATGTTTGTTTGTAGTAACGACTTTAGTCGTTTCTTGCTTCTGGGTTGATTATTCCTTTGACAAGGAGACTACTGAAGCCCCAAAATAGTAAACCCAGGTCAGAAGGCTGACCTGGGTGCTTAGAGTCTATGAGAATCAGGAGGGACGGTGGCGATTGCAAAAGAAGTTAAAATGGGAGGTGCCAGTTAGGCAGAAAATGACTTGCCGCAGCCACAGGTTTGAGTGGCGTTGGGGTTGGTGAATTGGAAACCACCACCGATCAGGGCATTGCTGTAGTCAAGGGCCATGCCATAGATATAAAGCAAGCTCTTGGGATCGCAAACCACTTTGAAGCCTTCTTCATACTCGAAGACTTCATCGCTGGGTTGAATATTGTCAATCTGTTCAAAATCCATCGTGTAGGACATTCCTGAGCAGCCACCCCCGCGCACGCCAACTCGCAGACAAAGGTTTTCCCCCCCTTGTTGGCTCTGCAGGGACTTAATGTGCTTGATGGCAGAATCAGTGACGATAATTCCGCGTTGTTGAGGCTGTGTTGCTTGTGTCATGGGTTTCCGGATCTCCTTATTCCTGTTTTAACTGTGCTGTTCTAGCTATGCTGTTGTCTGTGTTGCTGTTCTATACTGAGAGGGCTTTAGTCTCTTCTGGGTTCATTGTAGCGAGGAATGCAGCAGGGCAGTAGGGGAACCTCGGGATAGAGTAACCATCCGATGGCACACCGGAGCAATGATCAAGGATAAAGAAGACCAAATCAGCCTGTTCATAACAAGGTTGGAACTGTTCTCAATGTGGGGTGAATCGCTCAGGGATGCCAAGTCCTGACTTGCTCCACAACTCCGATCCAATTTTTATCGGGTATTGAGACATTCGGGGAGTTTTTATTGTTGTTTTGAATGGTTTTGAATGATGGTAAGTCGGTGAATAGAAGTAACCCTCAGATGGACTTAACCCCCATAGCCCCCTCCCCACCTCTCCCTTACCGGGGAGGGAAATCAGGAATAAATCGCTTGACTGGGAGGGGGGAATTGCTCATGCTTACCCTATGGGAGGATGTCGGTACAGTAGAGGGAAGACGACCGGGTTTCTTGTCCTCCTCTGTAGCATTGAGCAGCAAATTAGAGCTAGAAACCCGGTTTCTTGTCCGATTTTATGGAATACTCGACCGCAGCCCTAGGGAAGGGGATTGGGGAATTTGATCTCATTTTAAATTGATTTAGATTCACTGATTGACCTGTTAACTGGCTATTTTAACCCTCTGTGCGTACACCCTATACTGAATTGTTTATGGCAGGTTTAAACCGCTCTACCTTTCGTCGCTTACAACAACTCCAACAAATTCCGTCGGTCTGGGAAGGCGATCGCCGTCCGATGTCCGAACCTTTGCCTATAGGCTCCTCGGCTTTATCGGATTATGATCCAGAAAACGGCGGGGACTGCATTATGTGGGTGGATGGGTCCCAAGGAATCGTCCGCTCGATGGATGTGGTCTCCCCAGATACGGGTCCGGAAGCTGTGGTTCGCACCTTGCTCAGAGCAATGGAACACCCTCACAGTCCAGCCCTTCCCGGTAGGCCCCAGAAAATTGTAGTCAAGGACCGGGAAATCCAGTTTTTTCTCCGAGGCGTCCTTCAGGACCTGGGCATTTCCATCGAGTATGTCCCGGACCTCCCCCTGATTGATGAACTGTTTCGCGGGTTTCAGGATGTGGTCGATCGCAAACCGCCTCTGTTACCCCCGCAGTATGTGGAGAGTTTAGAAGAAAAAGCCTATCAAGTCTGGCAGGCGGGTCCCTGGGAATGTCTGGCGGATCATCAAATTATCTCGATTGAACTGGAAGGGGTGGATATGGGAACCCTGTATGCCTGTGTCATGGGTATGCTGGGATTGGATTATGGGATTCTGTTATATCGGTCCCTGGAATCCCTGACTCAGTTTAGAAAGCGGGTGATTGCCAATGAATCCCCGGAAAGGTTAGAAGAAGCCTTTTTATCCCAAGATTGTCTGTTTATTACCTTTGAAAGTGCTGAGGAAGATGACGAGATTGACCTCTCGGATCTTCCTCCCAGCGAGATTAATCCGACCTTTGGCAATCTTCATCCCTTAGAAGGAATGCGAGCGATTCTCTATGATGAGGAGGCCCTGCTGACGATTCTGGCCCTGGATGCGTTTGCGCGTTTCTTCCTCAGTGTTCGCCGCAAACTGACGGGCGGGAAGTTCCCCAAATTAAGTCAACGCTATCAAATTCCGGTTCCCCCAGGGGGCGATCGCCAGGGTCCAGAGAATGTGGCGGTGACGGTGAGCACTATGCCGGAAATGGCTGCCAAACTGTTTGAAATGAGTGTTAGTGCCAGGGACGACGAGGATGACGAGGATGAGGATGATGATGAACCCCTGTTGCGCGATGATTTGGTGCCACCGAACTCGTTTCTCAGTCTCGGGATGGTTCCTTGGGAAATCTTGAAAGAACTAGAGGGTTCAGCTTCTTATTATCAAGCCGCTCAAGTTCATGCCAGCGGAGATGGGTTGCCGATTATCTTGATTCAAACCTCTCGACCGAAGGCTAAGGCGATGATTGAAACCTTAAAGGAAGCTGGGGGAGTAACCGGAATTGGTTTTAATCCCGGTGAAGACCCCCTGGGCGGGAATCGCTTTGATTTGGGCATTTTACAAACTGAAAATGGCGATCTCTATCTGTTTGGGGAGTTTATGGAAGATGACCCGGTTCACGTTGCGGCGCGTAAAAAGTGGGATGGCCGCTGCAAGAAAACCAAGGGATATTGTGGTTTGGTGATTGCAATGGGGTTGACGGGAGCCAGCCGTGGCAATCCTCAACAGAAGGATATGTTGGCATTGTTTGAGGTGCGATCGCTCTCCCCAAAAGAGATTAATCTCGGAACCTTACAATTGATGCCTATGCCCTTTTAAATCAGCATTACGCCTTTGCTCGATCGCTCACAGAGACCTAACCCCCCAACCCCCTTCCCACCCCTCCGGTGGCCCTCCCCTAAGAGGAGAGGGAGGTATAAGGAATAAATGTCTTTGCTGGAAGGGGGAGAAGAGGAAGAAATGGTTTTTGAGGTGAATCCATCGGACTTGATATAAACCCAAAACACTGGAGTTCTGAAACTTGTTATGTTTCCAGGCTTTCGGATAAAAATTCCCGCATATACTGATTCACCCGTTCGGGTTGTTCTTGTTGTACCCAATGGCTACAATTGGGAATATAATGAATCTGTAAATTGCGAACGTAGGATTCAGTTCCGTAGGTTAATTCTTTCCCTAGGGCGGTATCATTTTCTCCCCAAATTATCAGGGTGGGAACTTCTAAGACGTTCCATTCTTTGTCAAAGACTAATTCCCACATTGTGGTGCGGTAATAGTTGAGCATGGCGGTGAGCGCACCCCGTTTGGCAGCGGCATTTTTATAGGCGGTAATATCAGCGGGGGAAAAGGCGTTTTTATTCACAGCCATGCTTTGAAATACCATTTCAATGGCCTGATAATCATTGAATTGAAAGAGTAATTCGGGGACAACGGGAAGCTGAAAGAAAAAGGCATAAGAACTTTTGAGGATTTGCTGGGGGTTGCTGCGGAGTCCTTCGGCAAATTTGGCGGGATGGGGAATATTCAGGACGATGAGTTTTTCCACTAACCGGGGATAACTGTAGGCAAAATACCAGGCGATCGCCCCTCCCCAATCATGACCGACTAACACACAGCTTTCATACCCCAATCCGGTAATAATTCCCTCAATATCTTTGATTAATTCTTGAATTCGGTATGCTGATGGATCTTGCGGTTTATCGCTGTCGTTGTACCCGCGCATATCCACGGCAACGACTTTATAATCTTGGGCAAATTCGGGTATTTGATGTCGCCAGGAATACCAAAATTCGGGAAAGCCGTGGAGCATTAGCATCAGGGGTCCTTCCCCTTGGGTCACATAATGCAGGGTGATTCCATTGACTGCGATCGTGTTGTGAGTCCAAGTTTCTAGGGCAGTTGTCATATATTTCTCTCCGTTTTAAGTCTGATTCAGTCAGTGTAATCCACATCGGGTCTAACGCATTGGCCCAGTCTTTAATCATTAGGACAAAAACCCGGTTTTTTAGCCCTAATTTAGGGTTTATTATACCCATTAACGTCTTCATTCTGTCTGTAAAAGCCGATATAGCAATCCTTGCGTGCCGTTGTGGAAGACGTCGGCGGCCCCTTTCTCGTCGGCGGCCCAGAACATCCGAGGGGACATCGGGTGAGGTATAAATCATTTAGGACTGCTATACCTTCAAGACTTACCCAATCTTTAACGTTAATCCCTAAATGTAGAGGCGATTCGCGAATCGCCTCTACATTTAGGGTGGATTTTCAAAATTTGCCAAAATGAACCGTAGGGAGCAAGATGCTCCCACTCCTTTATTTTATGATTCTATACCGGGAATGATTTAGACCCATAATCGCGGTAATTTACTGCCATTAAAATCCATTGCCAATGAGGATGAAAGAAGCCCAATAATAGGGATGATTGTAATCGCTTTCTAGTAACGCTAATTGAGCCATTTGAAGAGCTGTAATTTTATTTTTTCCAGTTTTGAAGCTATCATAAAAAGCAGTCATGAGGGCTTGAGTGCCGCCATCATCTACGGACCATAAAGAGGCGATCGCAGCTTTGGCACCGACTTTTTGCATTTGATAGCCAAATCCCAGGATTTCGGTTCCGTCCCCCATTTCTCCACCCATTGCGGTTTGACAGGCGCTGAGGACGATTAAATCGATATTGGGTAAGGACCAGTCTTCTAAGTCGCGCAAGGTAATGCGATCGCCATCGCCTAACATGATAAATGAATCTTCCGGTTGACCGTTGACAAAGGCGGCGTGAGTGGCTAAATGAATCACATTGCGATCGCTGATTCCCGAAGTGGTGGCGCTACGGTTAAAGTCCAAATCAATTAGTTTCATTGTTCCTGGGATCGTCGCCGCCAAATTCTCGACTTCTTTTCCGGCAAAAGGTAACCCCGAAAAGGCTAATTGTCGCGTTCCCACGTCAACACTATAAGTTCCTTGGGTAAATGCACCGGCTAAAATTTTCAGGTCTTCTGGGGGGGCAACATTAAAGTTGGTTAAAGAAGCTGCCGTAATATTATTAATTTGATAGCGCTGGGCCAACCACTTTTCTCCATCATACAAGGCGGCTAAGGGAATATAACGTAAGAGTCCATCAGGCGCATAAATAATCGTCTCGATTTCTAGTCGGTCTAGTTCACTTTGAAAGGGTTGAATCAACCAATTATATAACTGTCTCCCAGCGACTTTAGGAATATCAGTATTCGCTCGTTTTGAGGGAACGGTCAGGGCGGTTCTAAAGTCATTAATCCCCCGACTTAAATTGGCTCTACTCACGGCAACTGACCGATGAATGGGCGGACTATTCGGGGTAATTAAAATTAACTCAATGCGGTCTTCTAAAATCAGGGGATAAAGCAACACGGCATTTTGATTTAACTGTTGTAATGACCCTTGCAATTGGGCTATATTGGTTAAATCTAGGTTTTCTCCACTGGTTTTGCGGGCAATTTCAGCAGCAATTTCAATGATTTCTGGACTTTCGATAAAGCGGTCAAACTTTTGGCGCAGGGTTTGCCGAGTGCGCTCAAGTTCAGTAATCCTTGCTTGCTGTTCAGGGGTGCGATCGCCTTCAGGAATGCTCTGTAATTGGCTTAATTCTGTCCCCAGTTCGATCGCCTGTTCTTGAAGGGTCAGATATTCCTCGGCGAGTTTTTCTTCTTCGGGCAAAAACTCGACTCCCGAGGCGGTTTGTTCGTTGCCTCGAACATTTTGCAGGTATTCATCCAGTTCTTGAATTTTTAATAAGTCTAAGACTTGTTGCGCCTCTAAAACCCGGTTTTGCCGCAGCAATAAATCCGATAAGTGCCGATAGGTCTCGGCTACAGTTTCGGTAAAGGATTGTTGCCGTTCCATTGACAGGACTCTGAGTTCCTGACGCATGGATTCATGAAGGTTGACCGCTTTTTTATAAAAGGCAGTGGCTAAGACTATATCTTCTTGTTCTTGGAAGATTCTGCCTAAATTAGCCAGGGCGATCGCTTCTCCCGCTTTGTCTCCGGTTTCTCTTAAAATTTTCAGACTTTGTTGGAGAAATTCCAAGGCTTGGGGATATTGTTTCAGGCGATAATAGACGGAAGCAATGCCATTGAGAGTCCGTCCGATGGCAACGCGATCGCCTATTCGTTGAAAGGTTTGGAGGGCTTGTTGTAAAAATTCTAGGGATTGGACCGTTTGTCCTAAACTGAGGTAAACTCCCCCAATATGTTCTAAAGCATTACCTTGGGCGGTGGGGTCGCCAATGGCGTTGGCAAGTTCCAAGGCTTGTTGATAATGGTCTAAGGCTTCGGGATATTGACCCAGCTTTTCATAGACGATCGCAATCGCATCTAAGTTACGGCTTTCTCCCGATTTATCCCCAATTTCTTGGCGAATGGTTAAAGCTTGTTGTAAAGCTTCTAAGGCTTGGGAATACTCGCCTAAACTATAATAAAGCCCGCCTAAATTATTCAGGGCGGTTCCTATCCCGGGACGATCGCCGAGGCTTTGGCGGAGGCTTAAGGACCGTTCATAAAAGGTCAAGGCTTGGGGATATTGACCGAGGCTATAATAAATTCCCCCTACATTGTCGAGGGTTTTACTCATGCCGGGGCGATCGCCTATTTCTTCGGCAATGGCTAAGGATTGATGGTAAACGGATAAGGCTTGTTGATAGTCTCCTCGTTCTTCATAGAGGACCCCTAATCCATTTAAGGTATTGCCTAAGCTGGATTTGTCTCCAATTTCTGCTAAAATAGGTAAGGCTTGTTCATAGTAAGACAATGCCCGATCGCCTTGGCCGAATTGGCGATATAACAACCCAATATTACTGAATAACCGCGCCATTCCCGCGCGATCGCCAATTTCTTCTCGCAATTTTAGCGCTTGTTCATACAAGTCTAAAGCGCGTTGGGCTTCTCCCAGACTATAATACACGCCACCCAGATTATTGAGAGTCCGTCCTTCATCTCGTTTATCCCCGACTTCCCGACGAATGACCAGGGCTTCTTGATACAATTGCACTGCTTTTTGATACTCTCCCGTCGCCGCATACAGTGCGGCAATGTGATGTAAGGCTTCCCCTTCAATGGGGCGATGGTTCAAGGTTTGGGCAATTTCTAACGCTTGTTCATGGTGTTGCAGCGCTTGGGGATAGTCTCCTAAGCGACTGTACACAA
>JAABSJ010000245.1 GCA_011390515.1 Oscillatoria sp. | reverse complement strand
TGCAGTCCTGGCTCAAATCATGCTCTTGGTCAAATCCAAAAAAGGAGCATTGTGGGCGACTGCCGTTGTTGCAGCGGCGATCGGTGTCCCCCTGCTCATCCTCGCTCTAGTGGGAGGACAACCCGAAACCATCCCCGAACTCTATCTGCTCTCCATCCTCTCCTTAGTTGGCCTAGAATACGCCACTACGACCCCCATCTTTATGGCATTCCTAGGGCATCTCGCCATCTTAGCGGGACTCTCTCTCAAGTTACGTCAGCAACTCAATCTAGCTGGAGAGTCCGCCACCAAAGCCCTCCTCATGGGCAGAAACGTTAGTTAATCCTCTCATTCTTCAAGAAGGTGGGATTCACCCTCTCTTTATCCTCCCTTTTTTAAATGTTGTTGTTTTTTCAGGAAATACTTCCATGACCAGTCGTTTAATGGATCATATCGGAGAATGGAATCCCCAGCTTGTCCGGGAATTAAAAGGTCGATTAACATCACGAAATGTCACCTTATCAGTGGGTCTGTCCATCGTTGCTCAACTTTTAATTGTTCTAGTCTTCATCAGCCAAATTCCCGCACCGGATGCCCACTATGGAGCTTATTGTCTATCCCAAAACAATGGCTATTGTTTCTTTAATTCGCTCCAGTGGTGGCAAGACTTAAATCAAGTATTCTATTGGATTTTGCCCTTGGCACTGGTCAGCGGGGGAGTCTATCTGCTGATTGCCGATTTGGCGCGAGAAGAACGACGGGGGACTTTGAGTTTTATTCGCGTCAGTCCCCAGTCGAGTCAGAGCATTTTAATCGGAAAATTGCTCGGGGTTCCGGTGTTAATTTACCTCGCTGTGGCGATCGCCTTACCGATGGATGTAATTTCGGCAACTTTTGCCCAAATTACCCTCTTGGAAGTGTTCAGCTTCTATCTCCTCCTAGCCGCCCTTTGCGGTTTATTTTACAGCGCAGCGGCGCTGTTTGCTTTAATGGGAGGTCAACAAGCCTTCGTTGGGGCTGGTATTACCCTGGGGATGGTGTGGTTCGTAATGAATCTTCAATCGGATTACTCCTATTGGGGGCCACTACAATGGTTTGGTTTCACCTTTAATCGGGATAATCTCTTGAACCTTCAGCTATTTGCTGTAGGCAATTGTGCCATTTGGACCTACTGGATTTGGCAAGGATTGTATCGAAGATTTCGCAACCCGACAGCCACAATCATCAACAAAAAACAAAGTTATGCCTTAGTTTTTTGCTTGAATATCCTATTCTTAGGGTTAGTGACATCCTATTTGGGTTCAGAGCCCGATCCGAAATTATCGGCTTATCTATGGTTTGACCGTCTGAGTTTGATCGCGACCCTGAATTTATTCTTATTTTTGGGTCTGATTGCTGCCCTCTCCCCACCGCGACAAACCCTCTTGGATTGGGCGCGTTATGCTCACCAAGCCAAGGGTCAAGCGGTGTTACAAGATTTAATTTGGGGAGAAAAAAGTCCCTCACCTGTGGCGATCGCCATCGGTGCCACCATCGCCGCCTTGATCTTCATCCCCTGGGTCCTGTTATGGCCCGTGGAAATGCTTTACAAATTGCAGGCGATCGCCGCGATCGGCATCTACGTCATCTTGACAGCCATTTATGCGGTCCTGGCTCAAATCATGCTGTTGCTCAAATCCAAAAAGCGAGCATTGTGGGCCACGGGGGTTGTTGCGGCTGCGATCGGTGTCCCCCTGCTCACCCTGGCCCTATTCGGAGGACAATCCGAAACCATCCCCGAACTCTATCTGCTCTCCATCCTCTCCTTATCCGGCCTAGAATACGCCACTACAACCCCCATATTTATGGCATTCCTAGGGCATCTGGCCATTTTAGCTGGACTTTCCGCTAAATTACGTCAGCAACTCAACCGGGCTGGAGAGTCAGCCACCAAAGCCCTCCTCATGGGTAGAAAAGTTAGTTAGGGGGATTGCAAAATATAAATCATCCAAATTTGATGCGATCGCACTTAATACGGAATCCGGTTGTCAAAGGTCTGTAAAAACCCGCAGGCTGTTCGCGGAGCGTTCCGTCAGGAAAGCCCGGAGGCTATAGGGATAAAGCCCGCCTGCGCGGGCTGAAGAGTAAAAACGACCTTTGAACTCCGGATTTGGTATAACAAGCCTCTTTTAGCCCGCGCAGGCGGGCTTCGTCTGTGTAGCCCCACCCTTGAGGGTTTTGAACTCCGGATTTGGTATAACAAGCCTCTTTTAGCCCGCGCAGGCGGGCTTCGTCTGTGTAGCCCCACCCTTGAGGGTGTGGGTTTTGGATAGAGATTTTATTTTTTGGAGTTCCCTTAATCCCGATCAGAAAGGGGGGCAGTACACAGACTGCCCCCCTTCTCTATATCTCTATAAAGGTCATGAGTAATTCCCTTAGCTACTGCTCAACCCATCACCGTCTGATAACTCATGATTTTAATCACTGGACCCGTTTCTGGCAAACTACCCGTAGTCAGTTCAATCGAATTGGCATTGACCTGTTCGACAACCCGATTATCCAGAACCGATAAAAACTCATCCACCTCAACCAAATCGCAAACTTGAGCATCCGCTGCCGTGGTGCGATAGTGCATGGGAATCACAACTTTGGGGTTCAACTTGACCATTGCTTCCTTCGCTTCCGAGGGGGTATAAGCTTTTGGCCCCCCTCCTACCGGCAATAACAGCAAATCTGGACGTCCCATCAAAATTTGCTGTTCTGAATTAATCGGTGCCGCTGCGCCCCCTAGGTGGAGGATTTTCACCCCCGCTTGGGTCCAACTCCAGGCGACATTGATGCCGAAGCGTCGTCCGCCATAGCGATCGTGGTCCGTGCGAATCCCTTGGATTTGCTTGTTGCGAAACTGGTAGGACCCGGGTTCAAACAATAATCGGGGTTGTCCCGGGAGTCCTTCAGTATTTCCTTCGTCCAATAACCGAGAACTAATTAAAACTAAATCGGAGGAGACCAACGGGGGAGGATATCCTGCGGTACATCCCAGACTCCGGAAGGGATTGACTAGGACCCGCTGGCCTTCCCCTTCAAATAAAAAGCAAGTATGGCCTAACCATTGCACGGAGAGAGAATTGGTGTTTTGAACCCGGTTTCCAGAACTGGGGGGCGTTTGAGCGGCCCACTGTTGCCATACTGAAGGAAGTGTGGTGGCCATCCCTGCCAAAGCTGCTACTTTCCCGTAATGGAAAAACTGTCGCCGATTAATCATGATCGAAATCGCTACAAACAGCGGAATTTAAAGGTCAACGGTCGAGGATGAAAGGGTTGATTACACGGGGGATTTCAACTGATCCAGAAAGTTTTGCAGCAGTTGTTTTCCCGGGGTGGTGAGGATGCTTTCGGGGTGAAATTGCACGCCTTCTAGGGTGGGATACTTCCGATGTCGGACTCCCATGATGGTGCCATCTTCCACCCAGGCGGTAATTTCCAGTTCAGAAGGACAGGTGTCTCGGTCAATGACGAGACTGTGATACCGCGTGGCGGTAAAGGGATTGTCGAGGTTTTGAAAGACGCCCACTCCCTTGTGATGAATTTCTGAGGTTTTACCATGCATGAGTTCCGGTGCACCGACGATTTGACCGCCAAAGACTTGTCCGATACATTGATGGCCGAGGCAAACGCCGAGAATCGGCAGGGTGGGGGCTAATTCGGTAATTAACTCCAGGGAAATGCCTGCATCTTCTGGGCGTCCGGGTCCTGGGGAGATGACGATCGCATCCGGTCGTAAGTTACGAATTTGGTCGAGGGTGATTTGGTCGTTCCGGTAGACGCGGATATCTGAGGCGATCGCCGTTTCTTTGCCCAGTTCTCCGAGATACTGGACGAGGTTATAGGTAAAACTATCGTAGTTATCGATAACGACAATCAAGGTAAAGACTCCTGTTTAGGGGAACAATCATTATCATAATTATTGGCGATTTTATGAGTTTAGAGTTTAATGCTTAAAGTTGGCAGTTTAGGTCAATCCTGTTAAATCAATCTATTGACATTCTCTGATAAAATAAAAGGTTTTTGAACCGGAGTTGAACCCGTGGGATTCAAGGGGTTCAAAGGGATGCCGGTTCAGGGCCAGGGGCGGATTCGGGTGAGGGGTGGATGAGTTCCACCCGTCCCGATCGCGATTGAGACTGTAGCCTTGGCAATTCATAACCCGAGGAGTTTAGGCGGGGACCGTACAGGGTGTAAACGGGACCGGGGACTGTTTTCACTGGGGAGGGTGAAGACGCAGATTCACAGAATACTTTGCACCCAGGTGAATAAGGGGGGTAACAGTAGGCATCCGGCTACGGCGATCGCCACGATCGCTGAGATTAATACGGCACCAGCAGCACAATCTTTCGCAATTTTTGCCAAGTCATGGTAACTTTGCTGAACGGTTAAATCCACTACAGATTCTAGGGCAGTATTCAGCAGTTCCATCGTTAAAACCGCCCCAATTGTTAACGTAATGATGGAAATTTCTACAAAGCCGACTTTTAAAAAAATCCCCAAGGCGATCGCGATCGAACCGATGACGACATGAATCCGAAAGTTGCGCTGGGTTTGGAAGGCGTAGCTGATTCCCGTTGCCGCATATTTAAAACTAATCAATAAGTTCGTAGCAACCTGCCAGGACAAATCACGATTGAATTGGGTAGGCTGATGCGATGCTCGCTTGGATGGTGGGGTCGATCCCTCTGGAGACATAGGCAGGACAGTAGACAAATTTGATAAGGGGGCAACGGATGGAGTCGGTTGGCCGGTTATTTCCGAACGGTCTATTTTCATAGCAGATATTGCTTCTGTGCGCTAGGAAAGCTCAGATACTGACACCATACTACAACCTCACTTTTTAAGAAGTTGTGTTGTGTGTATCGTTACAAGGCAAGACCCACAGCGGTGAGTAAGGTTTCTTGTTGACCTAGCATCTGGGTCAAACTCTCTTCATCCGGATGATCCCAACCCAACAGATGAAGGAGTCCATGCGCCGCCAACCAAGCGAGTTCTACGGTGACGGAATGCTCCTGCTGTTCGGCTTGTCGAGCGGCTGTGTCCACAGAAATAATAATGTCCCCTAAATACAGAGGAATCTCTGCGGGGATAGACTCTATCTGTGGATACTCTACCTCTAAAGCGGCAAAGGATAACACATCCGTGGGTTGATCTTGATGGCGATATTGGGCATTGAGTTGTTGGATTTCCCCATCGTCACTCAGGCGAATGCTCAGTTCATAGCCGATCGCCGGTGGCAGTTCGGTTTGAAGCTGTTGCAACCAAGTCTGGAACCACTGGTCCCAGGTTTCGGGGGTGATCGCCTCAAACGGCACTCTCCCCGCCACCTCAGACTCCCAATAAGCATTCTGCACACTCAGATCCAGTGGAATCGTTTCACACTGCACTATATTTTTTATCCTCTGCTAACGGGTTAAATAGGCAAGTCCCACCAGCAACCCCAACAATCCCGCTGTCGTCAGGAAGAAGTGTTTCAAAGAGGTCCCCCGCTTGCGAACCATATTTCGCATAGCTAGTTTCACATAGCTATCTTGGGGGCTTTTTGGGGCTTCACCGGGCTCAGATTCAGTCAAGGGGGCAGTTTCTGGTTCGGGCTGGTCGGACAATTCAGACGGGGTAGATGGGTGACTCATTGCAGTTAATAAAATTATCAGTTCGGAACAAAATTGATAGCATTTTTTTCAATCTTACCACTTTTTGGGGGTGGAATTCCCCCCAGCTTTAAAAAAACCGGACAGAATTTACCCCTTCCCTGAAGTCACTCCGATGGGGAAAATAGGAAAAGACCCAATCCTATCCAGTTACCTCTGAAAATTTTTATGAGTACGGGAGGATAAAACAATTACAAAACAAAAAAACAGCCCATTAAAAAATCAGAACCTTGCTGCAATAGTTCTCAATTTTTAATAGGCTTAACCCGGAAAATATCTATCAATCCCGCCTACCTTTTAACCCAAATTGCTCTCTCCCAATTGGGTTTCCTGACGGAGATAGGCTTCGATGAAGGCGTCGAATTCGCCATTCATAATGTCCGTAATATTGGTGGTTTCAACTCCAGTGCGGAGGTCTTTTACCATTTGATAAGGGTGAAAGACATAGTTGCGAATCTGGTTCCCCCAGGCGGCTTCTACCATATCCCCCCGGATTTCGGCAATTTCTTGGGCCCGTTGCTCTTGAGCAATCACGAGCAATCTGGCTTTGAGTAACGCCAGGGCTTTTTCTTTGTTTTGAAGTTGCGATCGCTCCTGAGTACAGCGCACCGCGAGTCCCGTTGGCAAATGCACCACCCGCACGGCAGTTTCCACTTTGTTCACGTTTTGACCGCCTTTTCCCCCGGAACGGGAGGTGGTGATTTCTAAATCTTTCTCGGGAATCTCTAACTTCACCGATTCATCCAACATCGGCATGACTTCGACTCCGGCAAAGCTGGTTTGCCGCTTACCATTAGCATTAAAGGGTGAAATTCTCACCAGTCGGTGAGTTCCTTTTTCTCCCTTCAAATAGCCATAAGCATAACGTCCCTCAATTTCCAGAGTCGCTGACTTAATCCCCGCTTCGTCGCCCTCGGAGATTTCGCTACATTGGACTTTATACCCATGACTTTCGCCCCAGCGGGTGTACATTCGCATCAACATTTCTGTCCAATCTTGGGCATCGGTACCCCCTGCACCGGCATTGATGCTCAAAACCGCACCGCTTTTGTCGTAGGGTCCACAGAGCAATTGTTCTAATTCCCAGCGATCGAGTTCTTCGTCGAGTTGGGTGAGGGTGGATTCTGCTTCTTGAAACAGTGCCTCATCCGCTTCCATTTCCAGCAGTTCTAAGATAGCCTTGGTATCTTCTAGGCTATTTTTCCACTGATGATATTGGTCTAAATGAGACTTGAGGTCGTTGAGTTCTTGCAGGGTAGAAGATGCCGTGCTCTGGTCCTCCCAAAACTCGGGTTGAGCGGCTAATTGCTCTAAGTCGTGGATTTTGGCAGTGAGGGCGGGAATGTCAAAGATAGTCCTGGGTTTTACCCAGGCGATCGTACAACTGTTCGACTTCCCGTTTGATTTCTAAAACTTCCATGTTGGCTGTCGCGGATTTCCTTTCTCTATCAAGCAGATAACTGATTGTTATTGTAGCTAAATTTGAACCAAGCAGACCGTTTTTTTCCGGTAAGGATGCCCCGTACCCCACCCCCGATGGGAAACCCACCCCTCGTCGCTGTGCCTGGGAATTTAAGGGGCGATCGCCTGGAAGCCGGTGATCTCATCGGCGTCCAGAGGGGGCGATTTGACTGGGCGGTAACATTTCTTCACAACCCCTGGACATACTTTACATTCATCAGAAAAAATTTCCGTATTTTTGCTGAAATGCTTGATTTTCACCTGGAGGAGTTCCGTAAAACAACTCTAGTGGCTGCCTCTATCTTAAGGCATACTAAAAGTAGGTTAAATTTATTAACTAACTCTTAAGACAGTTTTTGTTATTTTCCAATCCACCGCCCCTGAAAACCAGGGAATACCTTTACCTTTATTTGAGGATCTAAATAGAATGGCGACTCAATCCTCTATGCACTACCGAGGGATGGAACTATTAGTCTCCTATCACCAAAATCCCTCGGTGCTTGTTCGCAATCAGCTAGTGCGTTTAAATGCGGGCTTGGTCAGAAAAATAGCTCACCGAGTCAGCCATCAATGTGCTGAACCCTACGAAGACCTCGAACAAATTGGTTATTTGGGTTTAATTCGGGCGATCGAACGCTTTGAACCTAGCCAAGGTTGTGCCTTTAGCTCTTTTGCAGTCCCCTACATTCGCGGCGAAATGCTGCATTTTTTACGGGATAAAGGATCCTCGGTGAAAATTCCCCGGCGGTGGCGGGAATTGCAAACCCGAGGCGAACGAGTTCGCGAAGCATTAACTCAATCCCTCGGTCGTGTCCCAACAGATGCCGAAATTGCCGAACAGTTGCTGGTTTCTGTGGAAGAATGGCGGCAAACGAAGTTAGCCACCCAAAATCGGATGCCCCTGAGTTTAGATGCCTTGGTCTGTGTCCAGGTTGACTCTCCGGTGACCTTGGGTGATACCTTGGTGGATCATCACTATCAATCTCTCCAAAGTTTAGAAGAAGAACGCCAACAACTCCAACAAGCCCTCAGTCAGTTGGAAGACAAGACTCGCACGGTGATTGAGTCGGTGTTCTTTAATGAAATTCCCCGCAAAGAGGTCGCGGAGCAAATTGGGGTGAGTCCCATGACCGTGACGCGCTGGATTAAACGCGGAATTGAACAGTTAGTCGGTGGGTTACAACCTTCGGCGAGTCCCACGGAATCCTAAAGAACAGAAGAA
>JAABSJ010000244.1 GCA_011390515.1 Oscillatoria sp. | reverse complement strand
TTACTACGAACAGGAGGGATAACGACTGAAGTCGTTACTACGAACAGGAGGGATAACGACTGAAGTCGTTACTACGAACAAGAACGTTGAACTGTGCCGATTTCAGGCTGCTGCGGATCATAGGGACAAAAAAAAGGCGGCAAGGCCGCCAGATGGGGATTTCCTGAGATGGGGAAAAATAAGTCAGGGGAGAAAATTGCTTAGACAGTGGAAGCAGTAACGATCGCCTGATCGTAATCGAAACTTTGAATCACTTTCATGTATTGCGCTCGTTCATAGGCACTGCGATCGGCCACATTCATCTGACTCATGGTCCCGATCGCCTGTTTCACCGAGTGATATTCATGTTCCTCCAACCACTCCACCAGTTCCCGTTCAATTTCCCGGAGATGTCCGATGCCGTGGCGCAACAGAGGAGAACAGACTTGGGTCACTTTCGCCCCTACCATCAACATTTTCACCGCATCCCGGCCTTTTTGAATGCCGGTGGTTGCCCCAAGGTCTGCATTAATGCGACCATAGAGCAATCCCAGCCAGCGCATGGGGAGTAGGGATTCCTGGTGGTGACTCAACACGAGATGGGGCCAGACTTCGAGTTCCTCCGGGGAAATATCCGCCTGCATAAAGCGGTTAAACAAAATTAACCCATTGGCACCGGCTTGATCCAGGCGCATGGCTATATTTCCTAAATTGGTGAAAAATGGGCTAAGTTTCACCGCCAGGGGAATCGTCACATCAGCCCGAACCGCTTCTACAATCGAGAGATAATCTTCCTCAATTTGCGCCCCGGTGAGGTCCGCATCCGTGGGGATACTATAGATATTTAATTCTAAAGCATCAGCCCCAGCTTCCTGGATTTGTTTAGAATAATCCACCCAATCGCCCAAAGTAGAACCATTCAAGGAGGCGATAATGGGAATTCCCACACTCTCTTTGGCTTGGCGAATATGTTCCAAATAGGTTTCCGGTCCCACATGATAGTTATCGGGTTCGGGGAAATAGGTGAGCGCTTCGGCAAAACTTTCGGTATGGGAAATCGTGTGATGATGGAGTTCGTGTTGTTCAATTTTGAGTTGTTCGGCAAAGATACTATGGAGTGCGATCGCCCCTGCGCCTGCATCTTCTAACCGTTTGATGTTATCCAAATCTTCGGTTAGGGGTGCCGCAGCCGATGGCATTAAGGGGGATTTCAGTTGTAAGCCGAGATATTCTGTAGTCAGATCCATTATGTTATGTTCTCCTGTTATGGAAATGGGAGAGATGTTTGTAGTAACGACTTCAGTCGTTCTCTTCAGTTCTTAGTAACGACTTCAGTCGTTCTCTTCAGTTCGTAGTAACGACTTCAGTCGTTATTTCCGGGTTCGGGGAGATATCGTTTCTCCCTCATACTCTTGGGAAGAACCCCACCCTAACCCTCCCCTTGCCAAGGGGAGGGGACCGGAGTAGCCAGATGTATTTGCTTGGGAAGAACCCCACCCTAACCCTCCCCTTGGTAAGGGGAGGGGACCGGAGTAGCCCGCGCAGGCGGGCTTTGTTCGTGTAGCCCCAGGCTTTAGCCTGCGGGGGCGGCGGGGGCAGGGTCAGAGGGCGCTACAGCCGCATCCCCATTGTGAGTTTCCAGATGACGGGAGGCGAGATATTCATACATCTCCCAACGGGTGTCGATGTCGTTTTGTGCTTCCGCCAATAACCGTTTGGCATCAACGGGTTTGGTTTTGGTCAACATCTTGAATCGGTTCTCGTTGTACATCGAATATTCCACCCCTTTCTTGGGCGATCGCATATCCAACTGCAACGGATTCTTCCCTTGTTGTACCAAATCCGGGTTATAGCGATACAGCAACCACCGTCCCGCTTCTACCATATCTTTCTGGTGATTCATCGCCGTCGTCATGTTGATGCCGTGGGCGATACAGTGAGAATAGGCGATAATTAAGGACGGTCCGTTGTATGCTTCGGCTTCTAGGAAGACTTTCAGAGTATGTTCGTCTCGCGCCCCCATGGCGACGCTGGCGACGTACACATTCCCGTAAGTCATGGCAATTAAGCCCAAGTCTTTCTTAGCGGCAGGTTTGCCACCGGCTGCGAATTTGGCGACGGCCCCCCGTGGGGTGGCTTTGGAGGCTTGTCCTCCGGTGTTGGAGTAGACTTCGGTATCTAGGACGAGGATATTGACATTTCGTCCGGAGGCGATGACGTGATCTAAGCCACCGTAGCCGATGTCATACGCCCAACCGTCACCCCCGATAATCCAAACGTCTTTTTTGACGAGATAATCGGCTAGACTGGCGAGTTGTTGGGCATCGGGGGAGTTCATCCCTTGTAATTTTTC
Source organism: Oscillatoria sp. (assembly GCA_011390515.1). Lineage (GTDB taxonomy): Bacteria > Cyanobacteriota > Cyanobacteriia > Cyanobacteriales > Laspinemataceae > Laspinema. The sequence goes on along the minus strand of JAABSJ010000244.1, from coordinate 6,171 downwards.
TTTGAGGGCTGAGACGCGATCGCGTTGTTCCCAGATGTCGGCTTCGTTTTTCTGGGTGGCGTTGAGAATGCCGGTAACCAGGTTATCCCCAATCTCACTGCTGAGTTTTTGGACTAATTCGGCTGCGAATTGGGCTTGTTTATCGATGGAAACCCGGAATCCCAGGCCGAATTCGGCGTTATCTTCAAACAGGGAGTTGGACCATGCGGGTCCCCGTCCTTCGGCGTTTTGTGCCCAGGGGGTGGTGGGGAGGTTGCCGCCATAGATGGAGGAACAGCCGGTGGCGTTGGCGATGACACTGCGATCGCCAAAGAGTTGAGAGACTAACTTCAGATATGGGGTTTCGCCACATCCAGCACAAGCCCCGGAGAACTCAAACAGGGGTTCTTGGAGTTGTTGCTGACGAATGCGATCGAGGTTCAATGTGCGGCGATCGGGGTTGGGTAAGTTCATGAAGAAATCCCAGTTTTCCCGTTCAGGTTCCCGCAGGGGAGTCTGCGGTTCCATGTTAATCGCTTTCAGGGATGGCATGGATTTGTTTTTGGCGGGACAGACTTCGACGCAGATGCCGCAGCCGGTACAGTCTTCGGGGGAGACTTGAATGGTAAACTGAGTTCCGGCGAAGTCTTTATCTCTTGTATCGGTTGCCTTAAAGGTAGCCGGTGCATTGGCGAGTTCTGCTGGTTCGTAGACTTTCCCTCGGATGACCGCATGAGGGCAAACCATGATACATTTGCCACATTGAACGCAAACATCCGGGTCCCAAACGGGGATTTCGGTGGCAATATTGCGTTTTTCCCATTTGGAGGTGCCGGTGGGATAGGTGCCATCACAAGGTAAGGCACTCACGGGCAGAACTTCCCCTTCTTTGACCAACATTTTGCCTTCGACATCGCGAACAAAGGCGGGGGCGGTATCGGGAACAGGGGGTTGTTTGTGCAGGGGACTGTTGGTTTGTCCGAGGGGAACTTCAAACAGGTTCGCCAAGGTATTATCTACCGCTTGCAGGTTCATGCGGACGATTTCTTTACCTTTTTTGCCGTAGGTTTTTTCGATCGCCTTCTTGATTTGGGCAATGGCTTCGTCCCGAGGCAGAACTCCGGCTAAGGCGAAGAAACAAACCTGCATGACGGTGTTAATTCGCCCACCCATGCCACTGTCGCGAGCCACTTTGGTGGCATCAATGGTATAGACTTTTAAGCCTTTGCGGACGATTTGTTCTTGGGTTTCAATGGGGAGTTTAGCCCAAACTTCCTCATGGGGATAGGGGCTATTTAAGAGGAAGATGGCCCCGGGGGCGGCTGCACTTAAAACATCTAATTTTTCCAGGAAAATCCACTGGTGACAGCCGACAAAGTTGGCTTGTTCAATCAGGTAAGTGGAACGAATCGGCTGGGGTCCAAATCGCAGGTGGGAGATGGTAATCGCCCCGGATTTTTTGGAGTCATAGACAAAGTAGCCTTGGGCATAATTGTCGGTTTCTTCCCCAATAATTTTAATCGAGTTTTTGTTCGCCCCGACGGTGCCATCGGACCCTAATCCGTAGAACATCGCCCGAACAACGCTATCGGGTTCCGTGGAGAAGTTCGCATCGTAATCTAGGGAGGTGTGAGTGACATCATCATTGATGCCGATGGTGAAGTGATTTTTAGGTTTGGCTTGGCTAAGATTATCAAAGACAGCTTTGACCATCGCGGGGTTAAATTCCTTGGAGGATAAGCCATAGCGCCCTCCGACGAGTTTCGGCAAGCGATCGCCTGTCCATTCTTCATGCATCGCGGTGACGACATCCAGATACAAGGGTTCGCCACCGGCCCCTGGTTCTTTGGTGCGATCTAAGACAGCGATCGCCTGGACGGTTTCCGGGATAGCGGCGACAAAGCGCTTCATATCAAAGGGACGATATAATCGCACTTTCAAGACGCCAACTTTTTCCCCTTGGGCGTTGAGGTAATCCACGGTTTCATGGGCGGTTTCGCAACCGGAACCCATTAAGATCACCAGGCGAGTGGCATCCGGTGCACCGTGATACTCGAACAGTTGATATTGCCGTCCGGTGAGTTCCCCAAACTGGTCCATTGCCTGTTGTACGATGTCGGAACAGTCGGTATAGAAGGGGTTGACGGTTTCTCGGGCTTGGAAATAGACATCGGGGTTTTGGGCAGTTCCGCGTAAGACGGGGCGATCGGGGGTTAAGGCGCGATCGCGATGGGCGAAGACTCCGGCATCATCAATCAGCGATCTCAGGTCCTCCTCTTCTAGTAGTTCTACCTTCTGGATTTCGTGAGAGGTGCGGAACCCATCAAAAAAGTGAATGAAAGGGATGCGGGATTTCAAGGTTGCCGATTGAGCAATTAAGGCCAAATCATGGGCTTCCTGGACCGATGCGGAACATAACAGGGCAAATCCGGTACTGCGGACGGCCATCACATCACTATGATCGCCGAAAATGGAAAGGGCCTGGGCTGCCAGCGATCGGGCGGCAACGTGAATCACCGAACAAGTGAGTTCCCCAGCAATTTTGTAGAGATTGGGGATCATTAACAGTAATCCCTGGGAGGCGGTAAAGGTGGTCGTCAGGGAACCCGTTTGCAAGGCCCCATGTACCGTTCCGGCTGCCCCTGCTTCACTTTGCATCTCTACCACCGAGGGAATCGTCCCCCAGAGATTCGGACGCCCTTCGGACATCCATGCATCCGCCCATTCTCCCATCGGTGAAGCGGGGGTAATTGGGTAAATGGCAATGACTTCATTTAATTTATACGCAACGCGGGCAACGGCCTCGTTAGCGTCTATTGTCGCAAATGTTCTCGTACTCATGTTTTTAACCTTTGTGGAGCAACTCTATAGTTTATGTGCGCCTAGATGCCAGATTACCCTTTTCATGAATGGTGGGAATCAGGCGGAAATTGCTTTGCTAATCTGCAACTTGATGAATCTCAGCTTTCTCCTTTTCTCTCAGCCATTTTTCAGGGGGTTTTCCTGGAACGGTCCAGATAAACAACCTCTTATTTGTTTAATTCTTCTGACCCATAACTTCTTGGTTTTGGCAACAGGGTTGTTTCTTAACTAGGTTTTAACCTGCATCAAGACAAACCCTTGCGTGTTTTGTCTTTTTTATTATAACATCCTAAAAGCTGATATTTTTGAGATTTTTTAGGAATTTGTTTCTCAGTTTCACCAATTCTTTTTTTTTAAGGAATTTTCCCTGAGAGAGTGGGCATTCCTTTGGGAAATATTGAATTTTTATTAAGATTTTAGCGAAAATTTTATGAAGTATGGTATCTTGTGTTGAATCAATACGGATTGGATAACGGGACAAAAAAATCCCGACCCCTTGGAGGGTATCGGGTTTTTCCAGACCTCTATTCACTGGATTCAGGTTGAGACTTCTTGGATTTGTTTAAAATAATCTAAAGTTTCTTCCGCTTCGCCCTCATCAATGATACTCAAGGCAAAACCCACATGAACGATCGCATAGTCACCGACTTGCGCCTCGGGAACGTAGGCAAGATTCACAGTTTTGACCACGCCGCCAAAGCTGACTCTGCCCGATCGCAACAACGGTTCGTCATTTTCATTAATACTGATAATTTGGCCCGGTATTGCTAAACACATTCTGAAAATTACTCCTGATTCAGATTTCGATAGGCGGCAACCACTTGCCCCAGGGCAATTCCCCCATCATTGGGTGGGATCCGTTGATGCCAGTAAGGACGGAACCCCTTTAATTTTAACCGACGAATGACCTGTTCTGTTAAATAGGCATTTTGAAAACAACCGCCGGTTATGACAATTCGTTCTTCCCCCACCCATTGGGCAACGGCCAGAATCGCGTCTATTAAGGTATTATGAAATTTAGCGGAAATGATTCCCATCGGCAGGCGATCGCCGACATCAGTTAAGATTGCTAAAATTGTCGGTTTCCAATCCGCAATGGCCACCCCTTCCCCGGTTTGAATCGGTAAGGGATAACTCTCCTGAGTGGTCCAACCTTCGAGGGCAAATTCCAAGGCGATCGCCGCTTGTCCTTCAAAACTAATCTGATATTTCAACCCAGCGATCGCTGCCACCCCATCAAACAACCGGCCCACACTAGAGGTAACCGGCGTATTAATCTGTTTCTCCAACATCGATCGCAGTAGGGTCAACTCCAACGGTGTAAACGCCTCTAGGATATGTTGACACTGTTGACTCATCTCTGGAGTAAACAATCGACTCCCCCACACCTCATATAACAACCCCAACGCCACCCGGCGAGGTTCCTTCACCGCCTTGTCCCCTCCCAACAAGGGAAACGTCCGAAAATGGGCCACTCGGTCCCAGGATTGGGGCGAAACTCGCAGAAACTCCCCACCCCAAATCGTCCCATCCAACCCATATCCCGTCCCATCCCAGGCCACTCCCAGGACGGTTTCCTCTAATAGCTGATTTTCCGCCATACAAGCGAGAACATGGGCATAATGATGCTGAACCTCCATTTGTGGCAACCCCAATCCCTCGGCAAAGCGGGTAGAACGATAATCCGGATGGGCATCGCGGGCCACAATTTGCGGGTTTGCGTCATACAGTTGCTGTAAACTGGCCGTTGCTTCCTGAAATGCTTGAAATGCTTGGGGTGTCTCTAAATCTCCGATATGCTGACTCACAAAAATTTGGGGGAACACCCCAATGGCGACTGCACTTTTCAAATGAGCACCCACCGCTAAAATCGTTGGGGGAGAGGGGGGAGAATCCGGCGTAACCTTCAGGGAAATCGGCAAAGGCGCATACCCTCGGGCCCGTCGCATCACCATTTCTCGCCCTGCAACGACTCTCACAACCGAGTCATCCACCGCCCGAACAATGGGGCGATTGTGGACGAGAAACCCATCGGCAATGTCTTTCAGGCGATCGCCCGCTTCCCGTTCATCGATACAAATGGGTTCATCAGAAAGATTGCCACTCGTCGCCACCACAGGTTTACCCAACCCTGCCAACAGGAGATGATGTAACGGAGTGTAAGGCAACATCACCCCCAAATAGGGATTATCCGGGGCCACTTCTGGGGCGATATTTGTATCCGAGTTGGACAACCTCCGCAACAACACAATCGGACATTCCGGCGATCGCAACAGTCTCTCCTCAATCGCCGTCACCTGACAATCTTGGCGAACTTGTTCCAACGACGGATACATCACCGCAAACGGTTTTTCTTGCCGACGCTTACAGTCCCGCAGACGACGGACTGCCTCCGAGTTTCCCGCATCCACCATCAGATGAAATCCCCCTAATCCCTTCACCGCCAAAATTTGACCGAGATTCACCTGAGAAATGGCCGTTTCTAAAGCGCGATCGCCCCTTGCCAACACCGTGTCCAACTCCGTCCAAAATTCCACCTGCGGACCACAATTGGGACAAGCATTCGGTTGGGCGTGAAACCGTCGATTTAAGGGATTTTCATACTCTGCCTGACAGTCGGGACACATTTGAAATCCCTGCATCGAAGTATTGGCGCGATCGTAAGGTAATCCCCGAATAATCGTATAGCGAGGACCGCAGTTAGTGCAATTAGTAAACGGATAACGATAGCGACGATTCTGGGAATCAAAAATCTCCTGCAAACAATCAGGACAAGTCGCAATATCCGGCAACACCACCGCCGTTTTTTCCCCCGCCACACTAGGACGAATTTCAAACTCCGTAAACCCCACAGGTTCTAACCAAGACGATTCCAGGGATTGAATAAAGGAAATTGCCGGTTTTTCCCGTTCCAATCGCAGTAAAAAGGTTTCTAATTGTTCCTGAGTTCCTTCTACTTCAATAAACACCCCTTGGGCAGAATTATTCACCCATCCATTCAGTTTCAGTTCCGTCGCCAGTCGATAAATAAAGGGCCGAAATCCCACCCCCTGTACCGCCCCCCGAACAGTAATACAGAGGCGACTTAAGTTAGGCATAAAAATAGTAGACTTCAATAATAAATTCATAAACACTTCCCCAGTTCGTAGTAACGATTTCAATCGTTTCCGGGTTCGTAGTAACGATTTCAATCGTTTCCGGGTTCGTAGTAACGATTTCAATCGTTTCCGGGTTCGTAGTAACGATTTCAATCGTTTCCGGGTTCGTAGTAACGATTTCAATCGTTTCCGGGTTCGTAGTAACGATTTCAATCGTTTCCGGATTCGTAGT
>JAABSJ010000243.1 GCA_011390515.1 Oscillatoria sp. | reverse complement strand
GCGACTGATCCGCCAATGCCTCATAGTCATCGATGAGAATCACCAGAGGTTTCTTCAGGCGATCGCAATACTGCCGCAATCCTGTTGCTAATAATTGGGGTAAATATTGGACAACTTGATAGGGACTGACAAAATCTTTCAGGGGTTGCAACTCCCGACACCCAATTTCTTTCCACCAGCGCCATGCGTCGGCATTTTTGAGGAAAAACCAGTTTAATTTCAGCAAAAAAGTGACCAACGGCATCCCATCCCTGGCGATTTCCTGCAATTCACCCCAGAAATCCGGTAATAATTGCTGCATGGTTGCGCCAACTTCTGGCATTCCCATTTGCTGCAACAGTTTGTTGAATTCAATGCCAGCAAATGCTGATGCTAAATCCGCACCTGTGCTCAGGCGATCGGCGCGATTCATTCCTTGGGTATAGGTGGCAGTAGTGATATTCAGATAGGGAGATTTCTGGGACAGGTAATAGACTAAGGCAAAATCAAAGGAACTGAAATCCTCTTTCCCTTCTCCCAACTGATGCCGTAACTCAATCAATGCTTGTTCATCGGTGGCAGGATTGCGACGGCGAATTTCCATGCCATCAATATAGATGCAAGGAATCTGGAGTCTCAGTTGCTTGGCGATCGCTTTTCCGACTCCCCAACGCAGGCGATCGCTTCCATAAAATACGAGCACATTCTGGGGTTGACTCCCCAGGCGAGAGAGTCGCTGCTGCACTGTTTGGAGATACTGCTGCCGGGGAATTACAACATCTGGGGGAAGGGGTGACGTTGCCATTGTTGATGGGGTTTGAGGTGGATTGGTTTAGGCGATCGTGAGTTTGAGGGGGAAGAGGTGTTTTTTTTGTGCGCACATTTTCCCATGATAAGAATTTAACAAAATTGGGAATCTTTGTCAAGGGTTTTGGTGGGTTAGAGTAAAAAATTATTGCTTTTCTCCACAAGTTCTCGGGCGATTCTCGAATCGCCCCTACAGGTGTAATGATTGTGGATAATTTTTCGGGCGATTCTCGAATCGCCGCTACAGAGATGGGGTGGGTTGGGGTGGATTGGAGGGAGTTTTAAGGGGAAGATGTCTTTTTTTGTGCGCACATTTTCCCATGATAAGAATTTAACAAAATCCGGAACCCTTGTCAAGAGGTTTTGGTATGTCAGAGTGAAAAAATATTGCTGCACCAATATCTGTAGCGGCGATTCGAGAATCGCCAGTCAGATTATCCGCAATCATTGCATCTGCGGGTTTTTACAAGTTTTCCGTGTGATGCACCCTCCGAACTTAAGAGAAGAGAACGACTGAAGTCGTTACTACGAACATGAAGAAGAGAACGACTGAAGTCGTTACTACGAACATGAAGAAGAGAACGACTGAAACTTGTCTCCGTAGTCGGTTTTAACCGACTTTAGCTATTAGGCGGGGGTTTGAACCCCCGCCGGTTGTCGCCACTCAATTACACGGCAATTTTTGCTAGAAATTCCGGCATCCCACGAATGTCTAAATTCAAATGAAAAACTGCACCGGCACCTTCTCCTTCTTCCTCCCGATTGTCTCCCCCGGCAGTAGTTGTATAAATATCGGTATAATCTTCCCCGCCAAAAGTGAGAGCGGATACTTTTTTCGGGGGGAAGGGGATGCGGAGGACTTCGGTGCCGTCGGGACTGTAGCGGAAGAGGTGATGACCATCCCATCGGGCGGACCAAATATAGCCTTCTGCATCGACTGTCATGCCGTCGGGGACGCCTTCCCCTTCTGGGGTGGTGATTGCGACTTGGCGGTTACTGATGTCTCCGGTTGATACATCGTAGTCAAAAATATAAATCTCACGTTTGGGGGAATCGGTCAAGTATAAGTGCTTCCGGTCTAGGGTGAATCCCATACCGTTGGGAATTTGGAGATTTTCTAGCACTTGGGTGAGAGTGCCGTCGGTGTTGAGGCGGTAGAGGGAACCGAGACGATCGCCTTTTTGCATGGTGCCGCTAAAGACTCGTCCTGCCGGGTCAACAATGCAGTCATTAAAGCGGGTTTCGCGTTCGGCAGGGATTTCGGGGATGATGGGGGTAAGGGTGCCATTTTGCCACCGGGCGATCGCCCCTTTATTCATGAAAAACAGCAAGGAACCATCCTCATGAACGGCGATCGCCCCTACGGAGTCCCCCTCAAAAATCTGTTCAGATGATGCCGTTGCCGGGTCATAGCGGAACACCCGTCCCGTGGGAATATCACTCCAATAGAGGCATTTTTCCATCGGATGCCAGGTGGGAACCTCCGCATTGTGGCAGTGATAATCAGCAATAATTTTCGGTGTTTTCATGAGTTCTAAAAAAGGAGTATCGGTAAAAATTAGATTGAGCAGAGGGTCAACTATAGCGGTTCCCGGACTTATGAGGTATGCTTTCAAAGCCCCTCTCCCATTTTGGGAGAGGGGTTTGGGGTGAGGGCTGTACCATATATTCATGAGAACCGCTATATCTTCACCCAGGGTAGCGAATTGCGCTAAGATTGAACATCAGGGGGAGAAACACCGCAACCGGGACAAAGGGAGTCTGAGGTAGAGTAGGACTGGAAAGACGGTGCAATGGATTGAAGAAATGATATAAGTTGTGGGAATAAATTAAAGAACAACGAGGAGCTGAAAATTGCCCACTCTAAATCTACCCCGACTGAACCGGGGAGAACCTGCCACGATCGCCAGGATTTTGATAGAATCTTCCGGAGTGATTGAACAGCTAGAGGGAGTGTAGCAAACATAACGGCTCCAATCCTGGGGTCTGGGGACCCGTTAGCGCGATAGTGTTGAAGTGAACTCCTGCGGGATGGGATAAAGATGGTTACCGGACAGACGAGTTTTTTCTCTAAAGTCAGTACGAATAAGACAGACACAAAGCGATCGCCGATCCGACCCTTTGTGGTGATGAGCATAGTCAGCTTACTCCTGGGTGTATGCGGCGTGCGTCTGGCACAGTTGCAGATTGTAGAAGGAGAAGAGTACCGACAACGAGCAGAAGATAACCGGATTCGGTTGATTCCGATTCCGGCAGCGCGGGGTAATCTAGTAGACCGCAAGGGTAAGCTGATGGCAGCTAATCAGTTAGCTAGAGCAGTTTATTTATGGCCTCGGGAGCAACAACCGAAGCAATGGGAAGAAACCGCTAAAAAGCTCAGTCCCCTGATTGATGTTCCACCTGAGGAGATCGTCAATAAAATCAACGAAACCGGATATGCCTCGGGAATGCCGGTGCGGATCGCCCAAAGGATTGACCCCGAAGCATTTGTGACCATAGCCGAGGCAATGGCAGACGTTCCCGGGATTGAAGTGCGGGCCGAATCCAGCCGATACTATCCCGAGGGGAACACTGGCGCTCATGTCCTGGGGTATATTGGCGAAGCCACCCAGGAAGATTTGATGGCGAACCCGGACTATCCGATGGGAATTATCATCGGCAAGATGGGAATCGAAAAGACGATTAACCCCCAATTGACCGGAGTTTGGGGGAATCGTCTGGTGGAGGTGAATGCCAATGGGGAGGAAATTCGCGAACTGGGGGTGCGATCGGCCATTAGTGGGGAACCCCTCCAACTCACCCTAGATGCGGAAGTCCAGAAAACAGCGGAACGCGCACTGGGATCCCGACGGGGTGCCGTGGTGGTCCTGGATGTCAAGACTGGGGGGGTGATCGCAATGGCCAGTGGACCCAGTTTTGACCCGAATATCTTTACCCGCAATGTTAGAGCAGCGGAATGGCAGCGTCTACAGGAGTTAGAAAATCCCTTTCTGAATCGGGCTTTGCAAGGGTATCCCCCCGGGAGTACCTTTAAAATGGTCACTGCAGCTGCAGGAATTGGGTCAGGGAAATATCATCCGGATTCCTATTTAGGGACCTCCTCCTATATCGTGGTCGGTGGGATTGCCTTTCACGAACATAGTGGGGGATATGGAGTGATTGGGTTCCGGGATGCACTCGCCTACAGCAGCAACACCTTTTTCTATCAAATTGGCATGGAAGTTGGACCCGAGGCGATCGCCGAATGGGGGAGCAAACTGGGGATTGGCGAGTCTACCAGCTTAGATATCTTGGGACTCGATGGCGGAAGCTACGGGATGATTCCCACCCCAGAGGAAAAACTGCGGATGTACAACGAACCCTGGTATGCCGGGGATAGCGTAACGATGGGGATTGGTCAAGGGATGGTGTTATGCACCCCCTTAGAACTGGCGGTGATGTCCGCTGTATTTGCCAATGGCGGCAACCGAGTCAAACCCCATTTACTCGCCTCGCAAAGCAATACCCCCCTGACTAAACCCGAACCCGTCGGACTCTCTCCCGAGGCAGTCTCCGTGATTAAACAGGGAATGGTGGATGTGGTGCAAAAAGGGACCGCCCGCATCTTAAATGATGGCACGATTCCGTTAAGCGGGGGCAAAACCGGCACATCAGAAGTCTTAGGACAGCCTTCTCACGCCTTATTTGTCGGATTTGCACCGGCAGTCAATCCCGAGATTTCCATCGCCGTCGTGGTGGAAAATGGCGGGTTTGGTGGGGTGGCAGCAGCCCCGATCGCCCTCGAAGTTTACCGCACCTACTTTAAAAAGTAATCCATAAGGGACTGAAAAAACCGGGTTGGGGTCGCTGTTGCACCCCAACCCGGTTTTTTATTAGTTTCTGTTTTCCTTCCCAACCCATTCAGCTTTGATTAAGAAAATCAACAAATTCTCGACGCTCTCGAAATTTTGAGCTTTAATAGCAGAAAGACTCTAGGGGCGGCAGGACCCACCCTATCAATTGATTCAGCAAACAAGGGTCCCATCTGTGTCCCCCATCCGGGGACAGAACCCCAGAATATAGCGGTTCCCGGACTCATGAGGTACTTTTCAAAGCCCCTCTCCCGTTCTGGGAGAGGGGTTTGGGGTGAGGGTAGTACCTTATGGAGATGAGAAACGCTATATCTGCTCATAATCCTTAATTCTATTGGGTGATAAAAATGCGTCTAATCCGTAGAACTTGGACGTGGTTTATGTTAGGTCTGCTACTCTCATTCACCATAGCAGCCTGCAATTTCTTTCAAACCGCTTCAACCGTTAAACAACTCCCGGCAGTAGCGCCCCTGGCGATGCCTCAACTCCCCGACTGGATCGAAGAGATTTCCCCCACGGGAGAAGCGGACCCGTTGGCCCAAATTCGCATCCGGTTTACAGACCCCGTAATTCCTTTAGAAAGTCTGGATTCACCGGAACAAATAGCCAAATTAAATCAATTTCAAATCACCCCGGAACTCCCGGGAAAATTTAGATTTTTAACCCCACGCATGGTCGGCTTTCAACCCGATGAAGCCCTGCCTAAAGCCACGCGAATTCAAATTACCCTGAAAGCGGGTTTAGCCGACTTAAACAATCATCAACTCAGTCAGGATTTAGCCTGGACCTTCAACACCGAACCGATTAAACTCACCAATTTACCCACCAGTGACCCACCGGATGAATATACCGACCCCCAATGGATTGACCTAAAACAACCCCTGGAATTTACCTCTAACGTACCCCTGAATCTCAATTCCCTGAAACAGCACGTTAAATTAGTTCCTGTCGGCAGCAATGAAGGGGTTTCTCTGCAAGTCGATTCCTTGGAATCCGAGGATGCTTTAACAGCGAGTTCCGCCTTAGCCTTTGACCCGTCTTTGCAGACTTGGAACTATCAAATTACCCCGCAACGGGAATTAGAAAAAGGCACCGCTTACCGACTGGAAGTTTCCCCTGGACTAGAACCAGCCCGGGGAAATTTAGTGAGTCAAAACCCCTTTACCAGTCAGGTCAAAACTTATGAAGCCCTGCAATTTCAAGGGATGGAATTGTATGGAAAACCAGACTATGGGTTTGCCGCCGGACGTTTTGTCAACGGCGCACCCCAGTTAACGTTTAATAACTTGATAGACCCAGAATCGGTGGAAAATCAAATTACTATCAATCCACCGCCTAAATCCGAACCCAAGCTAATTCAGGCTTATCCCGATTCTACCGTTGTCAATCTTAATCCCTGGGCTTTAGAACCGGCCACTCAATATACCATTAATATTGGGTCTGACGTTCAAGATAAATATGGACAAAAATTAGGGCAACCGATTACCCTCAATTACCAAACCGGAGATTTAGCCGCAGAAATTTGGGCACCTTCAGACTTAAATGTGTTTCCCAGTAGCAAAGATTTAGAATTGACCTTTTCGGCGGTTAATCTACCCAATTCTGCCTATAAAGCCGCCTATCGCATTGTCGAACCTACAGATTTAGTCTTTACCGATTATGCTTCTCCCAGAGGGGATGGGACCGACTTGTTACCCGACCCCAGTAGTTGGCAAAGTTTCCCCATTTCATCTCCCCCGAAAAATCAGACGGCTACGGTAGCGATTCCCTTGCGAGAACGCCTAGGTGGGACAACAGGACTATTAGCTTATGGCATTCAGGGACGGACTAATTCTTATCAAGAAAATGGCCAACAAAAATGGAGTGAACCCACCTATTATGGCATGGTTCAACTCACCAATTTAGGCGTTTTTGCCCAGTGGTTTCCTGATACCGGATTGGTGAAAGTTAATCATCTGTCTGATGGATCAGGGGTTGGCAATGCCAGGGTGGAGATTTATCCATCTCAAACCAATGCCACCACGCGATCGCCTGTCACTCCTTGTGCCACGGGAACCACCAATGCCACCGGACTTTTAGTCTTGAATTCCCAACAGGTGCAACGCTGTAACCAGAGTGCAGAAGAAGCCCCAGAATTACTAGCAGTCGCCCGCGAAAACCAAGATTGGGCCTATACCCGAATTTGGTCCTATAGCGGCGCTTATGGATATGGTGTAGATGGCGGATGGAATGCCGGAGAACCCCTCTCTCGCGGGACAATTTTTAGCGACAGACAACTCTATAAACCCGGAGAAACCGCCGAGTTCACCGCCGTCGCTTACTATCTGGAAAATGGCGACTTAATCCAGCACAAAAATGCCGCTTACACCGTCACCTTGCGCGACCCCGAAGGCAACGAAACCGCCCTCGGAACTCAAACCACCAATGAATTTGGCACCTTCGCCTTAGAAGTTCCCCTGGGAAGCGATTTACCCTTGGGATACTATTCCCTTGTCGCCAAATCCAACAACAATGTAGAACTGAACGGCGAATTCCGGATTGCTGAATTCAAACCGCCCAACTTCCAAGTCCAACTAAACCTGGATAAAACCTACGCCCTCAGTAACGAAAAAATCCAAGCCAAAGCTGAGAGTAACTATCTGTTTGGTTCCCCAGTTGCAGGCGGCAATGCCAAATATTACATCACGCGATCGCCTGCGGACTTCTCCCCTCCCGGTTGGCAAGAATTCACCTTTGGCCGCCAATGGTTTTGGCCGGAAGAACAACCAGAAATTCCCAGTGAAGTCCTCCAACAAACCGCTACCTTAGATAACAGTGGTTCCCATACCCTAAACTTTACCATTGACCGGGAACTACCCTATCCCATGACCTATCGGATTGATGCAGAAGTCACCGACATTTCTAATCTCTCTGTTGCCAATTCTCAAACCTTAACCGCCTTACCCAGCGACAAATTAATCGGTGTGAAAACCAACTTTGTTGCCGATGCCGGGAAACCCTTTTCCATCGAGGCGATCGTCACCGACCCCACAGGAACTGCCATCAACGGACAAACCCTGCGGGTGGAACTGCAAAAAATGGATTACAGCAGCGTCACCCGGGTAGTCGAAGGCAGTCGGACCCCCCGCTATCAAGTGGAATATCAAACCGTTGCCACGGAAACCCTCAAAACCGGCAATACCCCGAAAACCGTCTCTATCACCCCTCCCGAAGCGGGTTCCTATCGGATTCGGGTCAACCTTGCCAACGCCAAAACCGACGCCACCGCCACCGATGTGCAAATTTGGGCCACGGGAACCCAAGGCGTGGGTTGGGGACGCCGTAGCGATCGCGAGAACTTCCTAGAAGTCAAACTCGACAAAGATACCTACCAACCCGGCGACATTGCCACCGCCTTAATCCAGTCTCCCTACCCCGAAGCAGAACTCTACTTCGCCGTTGTCCGAGACCAACCCTTGTATCAAACTATCACCAAAGTCACGGGTGGTGCACCGCAAATCCAATTTAAAGTCACCCCAGAAATGCTCCCCAATGCCGCAGTCGAAGCCGTTCTAATCCGCCAAGGACCGGCCTTAGACCAAGGGGAACCGGCCAACTTGGAAGATTTGGTCAAAATCGGCTTTGCACCGTTTAAAACCGATTTAGGGGAGAAATATCTCACGGTCCAAGTCACCCCCACCCAAGCAACGGTGCAACCCGGGACTCAGGAAACCGTCCAACTGCAAGTCACCGACAGCCAAAACCGTCCCGTCCAAGGGCAATTAACGGTGATGGTGGTGAATGAGGCAGTCTTACAACTCACAGGATATCGTCCGCCCAACTTAGTAGATACAGTGTATGCAGAACAACCGATTTCCACCCGTTGGAGTGATAACCGCTTCAATGTTGTGCTATCTCCCCTGAGTTCTCCCTTGCAAAAAGGCTGGGGATACGGAGGCGGATTCTCTGCGGGTTCCGGCAGTACCCGAATTCGCACCGAGTTTAAACCCTTGGCCTAT
>JAABSJ010000242.1 GCA_011390515.1 Oscillatoria sp. | reverse complement strand
CTCCCCCTTCTTAAGGGGGACGGGAGGGGGATCTAAGGGGGACGGGAGGGGGATCTAAGGGGGACGGGAGGGGGATTTAAGGGGGGTTGGGGGGATCAATCCTTTTTTTGCAAGAGGTCTATTTAGCATTTAATGTTAAAAATTGCGTAAATCCTGTAAATTTAAGAACATTCAGGGAGGCAGAAGGAAGGAGTCATGTGGGATCACATTGCGAAACAGATTGCTGAGGTAACCGGAGAGAAATTTGCCTTGGGCGATCGCCGTTCTGTAGGAGGGGGTTGCATCAATCAAGGCTATCGCGTCACGGGGGGCAGTCGCACCTATTTTGTCAAGCTGAATCGCGCTGTGGATTTGCCGATGTTTGAGGCGGAGGCGTTGGGATTGCAGGAAATGTGGGACACCCAGACCATTCGGGTCCCCAAACCGATTTGTACTGGCATTGCCAATGATTCGTCCTATATTGTTTTAGAGTGGCTGGAGATGGCTTCTCGCGCTGATGCCCAAGTCTCCCGAGAAATGGGACGCAAATTGGCTGCTTTGCATCAACATTCTGGGTCGGGTAAATTTGGCTGGAGTCGAAATAATACCATTGGTTCGACGCCGCAGATTAATAATTGGAGTACCGATTGGACCGAGTTTTGGGCGGAACATCGCTTATGGTTTCAACTGCAACTGGCGCGGCGAAAAGGGGGGCAGTTTCCCGAGGGCGATCGCCTCCTGGATGCGATTCCGAAATTATTAGCCCATCATACTCCTGAACCCTCCCTCGTCCACGGCGATTTATGGGGAGGCAATGCCGGGGTGACGCAAGGGGGGGAACCTACTATTTATGACCCGGCGACCTATTATGGCGATCGGGAAGTTGATATTGCCATGACCGAATTATTTGGGGGATTCTCTTCGGCGTTCTATCAAGGATACAACGAAGTTTGGCCCTTGCCTGGGGGATATGAACAGCGCAAAACCCTTTATAACCTTTATCACATCCTGAATCATTTTAATTTGTTTGGGGGCGGGTATGGGTCCCAAGCGAATCGGGCGATCGCCACCCTATTGCATTAACTTATCCCCCAAAACAGAAGCCCAAATGCTTAAGCATCTGGGCTTCTGTTATCAGCTACCTGGCGGTTATTAAAAAAGAGCGAGGGCTTTAGTCCCGGGGAGCCAGTTAGCGGCTTTTAAAATTATATTGAAATCAGTTAAAAACAAGGTAATAACCGTTGCTGGTTTTCAAGATAAGCAACTGATGTGAATATCTGATGAAGAAATTCCTAACTTTTAAAAAAAATTTTTTAGGGGGTTTTGGTCTCCAGATGGGAGTCGCCGCCTCTCCCGGCAATCCCTTAGCATCAAGGGTTCCATCCAAAAATGGACTCAGATTTAGGGCCCAATACCAGGATGCCCATCCAAAATAATAGGCCCAGACCCGGAGGAGTCTGGGCTAATTTTATAGACCGGCTGACGATTATTCAATGCGAGAGGGCAGGGCAACGACCAAGTGTCAGCCAGTGGTGTTTAAAAGAACTTTGAAATGAGTTAAAAAGAAGTTAAAACCTTTATTACTTATTAATATAATTAACGAATGTGAATATCTTATGAAGATTTTAAAAATTTTAGAAAAATTTTTTTGAGGGGTATGAGTCCCCAAGACCAGGGCTCTCATTTCCGCCTGATGCGGCACCCAGGGGCTAACATTAGCTCGAAAAATATAACCAGACCCTCGTGGGTCTGGTTATGGTTTGTTTTTATAAACTGGCTGAGTCCTTAGTACAAGAAACGTTTGTAAAAGGCATCAGTACAGCCAGCGGTTTTTAAAGGGGCTTTGAAAGAAGTTACGAACAGGTTTGGAACCTTAGCTGATTCTTAAGATAATCGACAGGTGTGAAAATCTTGTGAAGATTTGCAAAATTTTCCAAAAATTTTTTACGGGGATTTTGGGGTCCTCATTTTCCGGGGCTGCATCCACACCGGATCACCCTCCTGGGTCATCCCAAGTCCGGGAATGCTCTCAATTCCACCCCACCGCTTTTGTACGTTCTCTGGACCGTTATCCTGCCTGGATTGTAACAGTATAAACGCATGATTTGAGCTAGAATGATGGCCGGGATCTCAGGGAACTCCATAAAATAAAATCTCCAAAAAAGAGCGCGACTGAAGGGTGGGGCGTTTGCGGACAAAGCCCGTGGTTCGACCCTTCGACTGGCTCAGGGCAGGCTTTGCTCACCAGAGCCCTGCGCGGGCTAATACAGTCTTGGGAGGTGCTTAACCATCGAATGTGGATGATTTATTTGTTGGAATACCCTCAGCCGAAGTTGGAGAAGGGCGATCGCCCCTCTGATGGGGACCCGGAAACCTCAACCGCTCAAAAACCCGTCCGAGGCAGAAAAGCAAGGAACGATTCCGAACTGGCTAAACTGTTCAACAGGATTGCCGAACCGTAATGACTCCACCCCATCAGAAATTAGCGATATGAGAAGACTTCCGTTTGTGACTTTGAGACTGTTATCCCTGGCGATCGCATTCCCAGCAGTAACTCAAACCCTGTGGATTCCTCCGGCGATCGGTCAGGAGGTCCTCACCGCCCGGGCATCCCAGTCCCAACCCTTCCCCTCCTTTAATAGTCAGCGACTCGACGAACAACTGATCCGCTATCAACAGCACTTGAACCAATCTGGACCTCCAGATATCTTAATTGTTGGCAGTTCCAGAGCATTACAAGGGATAGACCCCCTCGCCTTAGAACTTGCCTTAGCCCATTACGGACATCCGGGACTGAGAATTTATAACTTTAGCATCAATGGGGCCACGGCCCAAGTCATTGACCTGGTGTTGCGGAGAATTTTGACCCCGGATCAACTCCCCAAACTGATTATTTGGGCCGATGGCGTGAGAGCTTTTAATAATGGTCGTCCCGATCGCACCTATCAAGCAATACTCGAATCCGAAGGGTATCGCCTCCTCTCCAGTGGGGTGCGACCCCTGCAAACCGAAGGTTCATCCCCCCCCACGAGAACGACACCGAGGAGACGTCGGCAAAGTTTGGTCCCGGGGGCTTTTCCCAAAACCGACCCGCCCCCCCCACTCACCACCAATGATGACCCCCGAGAAGCCCTTGCCACGACCTATCAAGCGATGAATGTGTGGTTTAGTCAGGTTAGAGAAGAAATAGCCGCCACCTACAATGACGAGGCACAACAGGCAATGTGGATGCGACGGGGGGACCCGGGAGAGAGTCGCAACAACCAAAGACCCAGCGCACCCACCCCGGGAACTGGGAGACCCCCCCTGCCCACAATGGAAGCCCTGATCGCCCAGCAGACCCCTAATCAAATGCAACCGACGGGGTTCGTTCCGGTGAGCGATCGCTATAATCCCGAGACCTACTATCGGCGACATCCGCGAGTAGCAGGACAATATGATGGAGATTATGCGGCATTTAGCTTGCAGGGATCACAGACAAGAGCATTAGAGGCGATCGCGCAATTTACCAACAGCCAACAAATCCCCTTAGTTGTCGTTAATCTCCCCTTAAATAGCGATTACCTAGACCCAGTGAGAAGTTCATCCGAACAACAATTCCGGACTCAAATGCAACGGATGGCTACTCAACGAGGCTTTATTTTCCGAGACCTCGGACAACTCTGGCCCACCCAGGATAATTACTTTGCCGACCCCAGTCACCTCAACCGCTACGGAGCCTTTTCCGTAGCCGTAGAACTCGCCGCAGACCCGACCATTCCTTGGGGGAGAGCGAGATAAACTGAGGGTTAATTTTCCGGATACTTAGCAATCAGTGAACCAGGCGCTTTAGGCCATCAATTCACCGATTATAAACCGGGTTTCTTCACCCAAACTTGGGCAAGTTTCCAAAATTTTGGGCAGAAACCCGGTTTCTTGTCCTGAGCAATCTAATCCCTTTCAGCATTCCCCTCGTTCGCTTGGATTTGCTGCATAACTGATGCTTGAAGTTTCCGCTCAAACTCCGGATCATCGACAGTTGTGATTACATGACGGGGGCGATCGGCGAGTCTATCCAAATAAGCTCTCAGCGCCAACTTGTCCTCCCGATGCCTGAGAAAATATTGTTTTAATTCTCCATCAGACATCGCCCCATAGTTAACTGGATTCATTAAAATACCTCCCCTTGTGGAGTAATCTGGAATTCAAGGTTGTCCGTATTCCCCGCCAAAACATACAGGTTACTTGTACGCTCATCAATGCAAACCAAGTGAATCGGCTGAACCATAACATACGTCAGCCAGTAGCTGATACGATATAAACCTTTTAATTGGGCCGCCGTAGGCATTAATCTTTCTCTAAGGGTGTTCCAACAAATAAATCATCCAAATCCCGATGGTTAAGCACCTAACAAGACTGTATTAGCCCGCGCAGGCGGGCTTTGTCCGTGTAGCCCCAGGCTTCAGCCTGCGGGTTTTTTGGGGATTTTATTTTTTGGAGTTCCCTAAATGTAAATTTATTTTGCTCTCTAACCCGGATATCTAACAGCCTGAACGCTTGATAAGAATGACGTTAGTTACTTCAATATTTAGCTAGAAATGAGCCGAATTTCAGTCTGTCTCGTAATCTGCCCGTCGTGGTTAAGCTATATTTTCATACCTCGTCTGAGATGAATTTATTGTATTTTATCATATTTTCAGCCATAGCCTTTGTGGAGGTGAGGGGTCAGCAGCGAGTTCTACAGAGCCTTTTCCGTAAGCGCGTTTTGCTGATTTAATAGCAGCCAGTAATGTGACAAAGCTTCAGGCGGGTCGTCCCCATCCTTTAGAAGGCGATCGCGCCGGACAATTTGCGCTCGATCTGGTCCATCCACAGCGTTTAGTATTTGAACCAGCCCATGAAACCGTGCCTCGACTAGAGGATGGTGGCATCGATTGGAGTGAAGTCACTCAGGTTTGTATTGTTTGGATAGGGGATTACCATGACTGAAGATCTACATACTTTTTGCCCCGACTGGATTTCGCCACCGGGTGACACGATCGCAGACATCATTGAGGAACGGGAGTGGACCCAGACGGATTTAGCAAAACGTCTCGGATACACGACCAAGCATATTAGCTTATTAATTAACGGTAAAGCGCCGATTACCGAGCAAACAGCACTGAAATTAGAAACTGTCCTCGGCAGTAGTGCCAGGTTTTGGTTGACTCGGGAAGCGCAGTATCGTGCCAAATTAGCACCCCAGGACGCCGCCGAAGATTTGAGAAACTGGGTGTCCTGGTTGGATGAGTTGCCTGTTGAGGAATTAATGGCTCAAGGGATCATTCCCAAACAGGATAGCGATGCCAAAAACCAGCCGAATCTTGTTCAAGAAATGCTCCGTTTTTTTAGGGTAGCTTCACCCCAAGAATGGCGAAACTACTATGGGGGTAAAGAGGCGGCTTTTCGTCCGATTCAAGCCCAACCCCGTGATGTGGGAGCAATTTTAGCTTGGTTACGCTTAGGCGAAATTGAAGCCGAAAAATTCAATGATCCGAAGTACAACTCAGGGAAATTTGAAGCAGCGCTTCAAGCCATTCGGCAACTCACTGTACTGTCTCCCGAAGAATTTTTACCTCAGATGCAGCAGTTGTGTCGGAATGCCGGAGTGATGTTCTGTCTGGTTCCTACCCTGTCCCGAGCACAGACGAGTGGAGCAGCGCGCTGGCTGAATCCTCATAAAGCATTGATTCAGCTTTCCCTCGATGGGAAGCAGAACGAGCGCTTCTGGTTTACCTTTTTCCACGCAGCAGCCCACATTCTCCTGCACAGCAAAAAGGACATTTTTTTGGATAACTGGGATGGAGAAAACCGCATTTCATCAAAACAGGAAAAAGAATCTGATGAATGGGCAAAAAATTTTTTAATTCCGCCAGAGTTTGAGGTTGAATTAAGCCAACTCCGTTCTAAGGACCGGATTATTATTTGGGCTAGAAAGCTGGGAATTCATCCGGGAATTGTCGTGGATCGCTTACAGGATGAGGGTATAATTCCAATCAATTGGATGAATGATTTAAAGGAATCTTGTCATCCCAGGGCGATGGGAGGTAAAAAGAATACCCTCCCCGAAAGGATTTTGATTTAACAGGACATCGCAATGCTCATCAAGGAGGCGATCGCCCGCTATTTTGCCTGGGGAATCGTGATGCGATCGCCAACCCAGGCAACGGGTCAATGATTCCGCTCTTATCTTAACCATGAACGCAATTAACCACAATATCGAACTGCCATTTACCCAAATTCAAGGGTTTTGCCAACGCTGGCACATCACAGAATTTGCCCTATTTGGCTCAGTCTTGCGCGATGATTTTCGCCCCGATAGTGACATTGATGTCCTGGTCACGTTTGACCCGCAATTTCGGCGGGGTTTAGCCGAGACAATCCAAATGCGTCAAGAGTTAGCAACCCTTTTTGGTCGGGAAGTTGACTTGATTGTAAAAACGGCGATCGCCAACAGCGAAAACTGGCTACGCCGTCAACAGATACTGGAATCTGCACAAGTTATCTATGCCACAAGCTTTAGACTCCCTGATTGATATTGAAAATTTTGAAGGGAAAATACCCGGTTGGTTATAATAAAAATACACCCTTACTCCCCTGAACCCATGCAAGCGTTTGAATTTAAAACCATTCTCCAAAACGGAACAATTAGCCTGCCGTCGGAATACTCCCAGCAGTGGGAAGGTAAAATCATCCGCGTTATCGTTTTAGAAGACATGGAAAGCACTTCTCAACCACTGGAAACGAACCCCCTCAAAGGAAGCGTTCTGGTTGAAAATGACCTGATTTCTACCATTGATGAGCCTTGGGAAGCAGCTCAATGATTATTATCGATATGTTTTCATCCAAAAACCATGAAGCCTGACCAAGCTACCCAAAAGATTCCTTATCTTGAGTTTCTGAATACTGAACTTAAACCCATTCCCTCTCCCAGCGATCAACCGTTGGTGATTGACCTATTTTCCGGTTGTGGGGGATTGGCATTCGGATTTGAAGCGGTCGGATTTAGAACCATTGGATATGAAATGGACCCCGATGCCTGTATGACCTATCGGAAAAATCTCAATTCTGTTTGCCTGATGGTTCGGTTAACCCCTGAGAGTGAATTCGTGGAAGGCGCATCGGTCATTATTGGCGGTCCTCCTTGCCAACCTTTTAGTGTCGGAGGAAATCAGCAGGGAGTCAAAGACAGTCGAGATGGATTTCCGATTTTTATCAATGCCGTAGAACGCCATCAACCGGCGATCGCTATCTTTGAGAATGTGCCAGGAATGCGATTTCGCAACAAAGCCTATTTTGAAGAAATTATCAGCCGATTAAAAGCCTTAGATTATGCGGTTGAATGGGAAATCCTGACCGCTAGTGATTATGGTGTCCCTCAACGCCGACAGAGATTATTTTGTATCGCCCATAAAGGCGGATGGGAATGGCCGAAAAAGACTCATCACTCTCATCCCTACACTGCTGGAGAAGCCCTCGGAGAACTGGCATTGATGGCCCCCCCCAACTCCAAATTTCTCACGCCTAGCATGGATGAATATATTAGAAAATATGAAAAAGCGTCTAAATGTGTCAACCCTAGAGATTTACATTTAGATCGACCCTCTCGAACTGTAACCTGCCGCAATCTCAGCGCACCCACCGGAGATATGTTAAGAATTCGCTTACCGGAAGGACGGAGACGCCGGTTAACGGTTCGCGAAGGCGCACGTCTGCAAAGTTTCCCCGATTGGTTTGAATTTCATGGCAGCGAAGAAAGTCAGTGTAAACAGATTGGCAATGCTGTTCCACCCATTTTGGCTAAGTCGTTAGCGGTTAGGGTGCAGCTGTACTTAGAAAATCGGGTGAGATTACACTCAAAAAAATGTCTTAAATTTGAGGAACCTATCCAGCTATCTTTTAATTTTCCAGCTTAGTATCTTGTGGAAATGACTGAACCCAGCAAATTTTTTACAGCAGCAGTGGAATCGGTTGTCTGAACTGGAACAACAGGTGATGTTCCCGTTGGCGGAGGTGGTGACGCCGGTTACTATGACAAAACTAATACAAACTAATACCATAGATCCTGCGTATGTA
The DNA here is from genome assembly GCA_011390515.1 of Oscillatoria sp. Taxonomy (GTDB): domain Bacteria; phylum Cyanobacteriota; class Cyanobacteriia; order Cyanobacteriales; family Laspinemataceae; genus Laspinema. Next base: position 586 of record JAABSJ010000242.1, on the reverse strand, counting down.
CTGAATGGGATACACTCTTTATGACGACGTTGCTGGGTGGAAAAACGAGACGATCGCTACAGTCTGTCTGTTGTCATGACTCAGTATATCAAGAGTCTCATCCCTTTGTAAACTAGGCCAAGGGGCTATCTCTATCTAGTGAAATCTCCATCCCACGGGGCTTTTAGCCTTGGTCAGCCAGGAAGGGGGGAGAGATTTGTTGGGGATGTCCGATGGGTTGGAAAAAGTTTTTAAAACTCACCGGATTTTCTGAATGAGTTTTGTTTTTATTAAGACACCGATGATTATAAACTGTCTATTTTAGAATAATTAACAAAACAATCCTGAAATTTTTATGGGTACTTGTAGGAGGAGATGACCAATTTACCCATACCATTTTCATGTTTAAGCAAGTAGCCTTTGTCGTCTTTTTTGGTTTAGTTTTTGGTACGGTAATTGGGGTGCCACAAGTCCAGAACAATCTCAGTAAGACTACGGAATTTGACAGTTCAAATCGTACCCATTGGGTCAGTTCAGTCACTCAACAAAATCCGGATGAAAAAAAATGTACGATTCCTCGGGGTACGGGAAGAAGAGATGACTGTTC
>JAABSJ010000024.1 GCA_011390515.1 Oscillatoria sp. | reverse complement strand
GAAGAGGCGGGAATTAAGGTGTTGATGGCTTTGGGTAACTTTGAATGGGAAGAACCCAACCCGGAAGCGTTTCAGGATATCGATCGCCTTGCAGAGGAAATGGGGGTGGCATTTGCAGCAGTTAGCTTTGAGCAGTTCCTGCAAGCGTTGAAACTCAGCTATTTACCCAAAAATCTGGTGGATGCGATCGCCGATTTGGAAGAATACATGAATGAAGAAAATTTACTCCCCTCTTGGAAATACCATCTGGATGTCGTAAACTGTCGCATCTCCTTCGATGATGTACTCCAGCATCAAATTTACGTTTGTCCCGCCACTGACGGGAGTTACAATCATCGCCGCAGTCTTTATTTTGGGATGTACCGCAACAAGGGAGTGGAGCAAATTGGCAAGATTGAGGCGGTGGTGGATTTAGAGTCGGAAGAGAATTTTTCGATTAAATGGAAAAACATCGATAAATCTGACTTGGAGTTAGTGGAAATGGCAAGAAGTCGTCGCAGTCAAATCGATGACTCCTGGTATCCGGCACGAGTGTTTATTTTGGCAGATTTACATCCCACGGATTTTGTGAAAGCAAGTTCAGGGGGGATGCAAAGTAGTAAACAATATTTTGATATTAGTCACTTAAATGTCATGAATGCGGGGGATTTAGCTCATAAATTGATGGGGAAAACTTGGGAGAGTTATTGATTATTCGGTAAAATTGAGGTGCTGCTGTTATGATGGGGAGTGGTTTATTAGGAGGCAGAGCCTCCGATTTGGCATTCCCAGGCAGAGCCTGGGAACGAGATTGTCACGGGATGTCACTGGATTGGTTAATAGGATTAGGAGGCAGAGCCTCCAATTTGGCATTCCCAGGCAGAGCCTGGGAACGAGTAAAACCGCTATAAAGGAGTAAATTAGAGGCAGGATGGACGATAGGCGATCGCCTTAAAAAGGTTGTGGGGCGATCGGCCACTTCTCAAGATAAACCGAGAGTCCGAGGTTAATCTAAAATAACGATTGAAGAGCAAACCTTAATTTAAAATGACCCATTATATTGGAGGCAACTATGGAAGTTCAACTTAAACAAATTATTCTCCAACCGGGTACACAATTTTTGATATATGATGTTAGTTGGCCGCTTTACGAGCAACTGTTAGAGGAGTATGCTGAAAACCCAGGTGTGCGGATTAATTATAGTCAGGGCGTCTTAGAAGTTATGGTGCCATTGCCGGAACATGAAGATGATAAAATTATTATTAGTAACTTGGTGGAAGTTTTGCTAGAAGAACTCGATATCGAGTTTAGAAATCTGGCTTCTACTACATTTAAAAGTGAAAGGATGCAACAGGGTTTAGAAGCCGATAGCTGCTTTTACATTCAAAATGAGGCAGCTATTCGGGGGAAAAAGCGGATTGATTTAACGGTAGACCCGCCGCCGGATTTGGCGATTGAAATTGATATAACGGCTCGAACTCGGTTTAATAATTATCAAGCATTAGGGGTGGGGGAACTCTGGCGGTTTGACGGAACGAGGTTGGAAATTAATGTGCTGCAAGGGGGGCAATATGTTCAGGTGAGTGAAAGTCCTCATTTCCCTGGGTTGCCTTTGAGTGAGGTGATTCCTCAGTATTTAGAGCAAAGTAAAGTTGAAGGGAGAAATAAGGCAATCAAGGCTTTTCGCGCTTGGGTGAGGGGGAGGATTGAGGCAATCTAGGGAGGAAGAAATAAGTTATACTAAGATTATGAATGGGGGAGACTAATGAACTGGATTAGAACAATTTGGGGTAGGTTTAAAGCTGGGAAGATTGAGCGACTTGAGTGTTCTGAGTTGGAGGACGGAATGCAGGGATTGGTGACCTTAGTTCCTGCGGATGAGGCTGAGTTTTGGCAGGGGGTTAGTCAGGTTTCGTTGCAGGAAGTCTGGGACGATCCTGCTGATGATGTTTATGCTGAGTTACTCTAAAAATGAGGTAATTCGCGTTTTCTGTTGGTTTGGCTGATTGATCGAGTTCAATTGCGATCGCCCCCCTGCCTCAAAGCTCAGAATTTGGCGATAAACCCAATCCATCTGCGCCTCAACCCAGTTGGATGATGCCCTCGGGAGGGGCAGAATGTTGGAAAATGATAACATTTGGAATCCGGGGAGAGTTGCCGGGGGGAGGGGGAGAGAATCCGCTTGGGATGAGGATTGGCTGGATTTTTTCCCGGGGAATCTGTAGGGCCTTGCTTAACAATTCGATATTCACTTTCAATGAAGGCAATGATAAAATACGGCAAACCTGTAGAATCAAACGGCTTGTCAGCGATCGCTTGTACAGTTTTGACCGTCTGCATATCCCGCCTTTTAACCCGAACCTTGACCGAATCTTGAACAGAGGACACGAACAATGGGAAAACCCACTGGCTTTATTGAATTCCTGCGCGAATTACCGTCTGAACTAAACCCGCTCGATCGCATCGGCAACTGGGACGAGTTCCACCTACACATGGAGGAGGACAAGCTACGCACCCAGGCGTCGCGTTGTATGGATTGCGGCACTCCCTTCTGTCATACCGGCACCTTAATCAGTGGGATGGCAAGCGGTTGTCCGATCAATAACCTCATCCCGGAATGGAATGACCTGGTGTATCGGGGTTTGTGGCATGAAGCGCTCGATCGCCTCCACAAAACGAACAATTTCCCAGAATTCACGGGTCGCGTCTGTCCGGCCCCTTGTGAAGGGTCCTGCGTCCTGGGCATCACCGACCCCCCGGTGACGATTAAAAATATTGAAAATACCATCGCTGATAAAGGATGGGATGAGGGGTGGATTACCCCAGAACCCCCGGAAAAACGCACGGGTAAAAAAGTTGCTGTGATCGGTTCTGGTCCTGCGGGATTGGCGGCAGCAGCACAGTTGAACCGGGTGGGACATCAGGTTACGGTCTATGAAAGGGCCGATCGCCCCGGGGGATTGCTGATGTATGGCATTCCTAACATGAAACTGGATAAGGAACAAGTGGTCTTACGCCGGATTAAACTCCTGGAAGATGAAGGGGTGAAATTTGTCTGTAATACAGAAGTCGGCAAAGATATCACGGCACAACAACTGATGGACGAGCATGATGCGGTGATTCTCTGTACCGGCGCAACGAAACCCCGGGATTTACCCATTGAAGGGCGCGATTTACAGGGGATTTACTTCGCGATGGACTTCCTCACCGGGAATACCAAAGCAGTTCTAGACCGACACAAAAACGGTAGCTTTATTTCTGCTGAAGGCAAAGATGTGGTGATTATCGGTGGTGGTGACACGGGGACCGACTGTGTGGGAACCTCGGTGCGTCACGGATGCAACAGTGTGGTGCAGTTGGAAATTCTGCCGAAACCCCCAGAAACTCGGGCACCTAACAATCCTTGGCCCGAATGGCCGAAAGTGTATAAGTTAGATTATGGTCAGGAAGAGGCTGCGGCGAAATTTGGGGATGACCCTCGGGTTTATACCACGACTGCTACGAAGTTTGAGGGCGATGATAAAGGCCGGGTGAAAGCGGTACATACGGTGGTGGTAGAATGGCTCAAAGATGAGCAAGGTCGCTATACACCGAAGCCGGTTCCGGGAACGGAGAAAGTGGTGCCGACTCAGTTGGTGCTGTTGGCGATGGGATTCCTGGGTCCAGAACAGCCGTTGTTAGATTCCTTGGAATTGGAACGGGATGGCCGCAGCAATGTCAAGGCGGAGCATGAGAACTATACAACCAGTCTTCCCGGGGTGTTTGCGGCAGGAGATTGTCGCCGGGGTCAGAGTCTGGTGGTGTGGGCGATTAATGAAGGTCGCGGGGTGGCGCGGGAGTGCGATCGCTACCTGATGGGAAATACGGATTTACCATAAGTCCGGAAAACCTTGTGCCGCCGAACCGAACTGCGATCGCCAGTTCAGCATCGGCGGCATCCCCACCAGGATGTTGGGGGAGAATTGAGTGCAGTTGCCTCTAATCTGCTAAATTTACCTTAGTAACTATCCTCTCCAGGCACTTCGTCTTCGGTCTCAACGGCTTTAGTTGTGGCGAGGTCCAACGAGGCATCGTGAATCGCTTGCCATAAAGAAATTAACTCAGTCCCGCTGAGGTCGCTACTTTTATACTCCTTGACGGCCTCTTCTACTTCCTTTTGAGTATGCAGATGGGGCACGGTTTGGTTATCAGATGACATAAAACAACCTCTACTGATCAAACTAACGACATTGGATTGAGGGAGGGGTTGGGAATCAATGGGTAATTCTTCACCGCTCATCGGCAATCCGGTTTCTAGGAAAGGTGCATAGGCATGAACGCCTAAAACCCCTAAATCCTAGCCTCCCATTCTAACTGGCATATCCCTCTGTGATCGGGATCAAGTTACGGTTGAATGGGGACTCAATGATTTGACTTTATTGTAATCAAATTCTTTTCAAAAAAGGATTAACTGTTACATTTTTTCGCAATGCCCGCTCAAAATTCCATAAAAATTTAAGAATTAGAAAGTCATAACGTTAACCTTTAATGCTGCGATCGCCTCAACAGTGGCGGGTAATCCTAACCCTAGTCGCACTTCGGCGATCGGTTCGTGCCAATGGTCTTCAAATCGATAGCCGAGTAAAAAATCAGCCTGTTTTCCCAATGCTTGTCCTTTAGCTAAATTAGCCCAAATCGCCCCGCGCTGTCTAGGGGCCAACAGAGGATAGAGAAGTTTGGCGAAAGTGAGACCCACTTGGAGGGAGGGACTATAATCTTGCGCTGCGGCAAAGGCTAAAACGCCGATTTCTCCGGCATAGCTGGTATCAAAACCCAGCACACAGTGGAAAATATCGTGAGTCACCGCATAGCGGAGGGCGAAAACATTGCGTTGGGCGATCGCATCGAATTCGGGGCTGACATTAAAGGGGTTTAGTTGATTTTTTGTGAGATGTTCGGCATACTCGCGCCCGAAACTGCCGGGGGGATATTGTAACAAGTGTTGGACATTAATCTCGGGATAGTATCCCGTTACTCCTGCCAGTTTGGGGGCCAGATGCGGATTGGCTTTGGCACCCAAAGCATCCGCCTTTAACAGAGCGAAATCGCCTAATTTCCCCGATTTCTGGTAGAGTTGAAAGGCGCGATAGAGCTGTTTAACTTGAATGCCCATAGGGGTAAAACCCAGAGAGAGACTACCACCATTCTAATTCACAGCAGCCTGGAGCGGTGAGTTCAGTCCCCGGGAAATCCCCAAGAGAAGAAGCGACAGGGAAATTATACTTTTTGTAAACTAGAGCAAAAGCGCGGTCACCCCTGGAGTAAAATTGGTCTAAACCAAAACAACCCACCCTATACCCAGACCACTCGTATGAGGAGATGCCGAGTCCCGAATCCCATGACATAGCCACTGATACAGACCCTCAGAATCATGAAAATTATTCTAGTTGAAGATGACGAACCGGCCAGTGCTGCGCTTTCCGTTGCTTTAAGAAAGCAAAACTATAGCGTAGAAGCAGCAGCCGATGGGGAAACGGCCCTAGAACTGGCCAATATGTTGGAATGCGACCTAATTTTACTCGACTTGGTAATTCCCAAGCTCGATGGCATCAGCTTGTGCCGGAAACTGCGGGAACAAGGCTATCAAAAACCCATCCTGCTGCTGACGGCGAAGGACTCTCCCCAGGATATTGTCACCGGGTTGGATGCGGGGGCGGATGATTATGTGGTCAAACCCTATAATCTCTCGGAACTGATGGCGCGGATTAGGGCCTTGCTACGACGGGGGACGGCCCCAGTTACCGAGACCCTAACCTGGTTAGAGTTGTGCTTAAACCCCGTTTCTGGGGAAGTCACCTGGAATGGACAATCCTTGGGGGTGACAGCGACGGAATATAAGCTCTTGGAACTATTTTTGAGAAATCCGCAACGGGTGTTTAGTCGCAGCGCGATTATCGATCGCCTTTGGTCCTTTGATGATTCCCCCACGGAAAATGCTGTAACCGTTCATATTAAAGACCTGCGGCAGAAATTCAAAGCGATCGGCATCGACAACGACCCCATTGAAACCGTCTATGGACTCGGGTATCGACTCAAACCCGCCACCGAGTCCAATCCCGAGAGCCCGGAAGCGGAAACAGCCGCAAAGCAGAAGACTCCCACCCCGGGCAAAAAATTACAAGCGATCGCCTCCATTGCCCAGATTCTGGAAAAATATCGACCCCGGTTAAACCAACAAATTGCCCTCCTCCGACAAGCCTACAACGCCCTAGCTGCCGGGGAACTCACCGACGAACTCCAGGAACGAGCCATCCAAGAAGCCCATAAACTAGCCGGGTCCTTGGGTCCCTTCGGCTATTTAGAAGGCTCCAACCTGGCCCGGAAAATTGAATACCTGCTGATGTCACAAACTCCCCTAGGGGCTGATGAAACCCGCCAATTGGAGCAACTGACCCGAGGGTTAAGGGAAGAACTGACCAAACCCCCCACCGAGAGCAGCCTAGAAGTCCCCTCCCCGGGCAAAGCGCAGACCCTGCTGGTGGTTGATTCCGATCGCGCGATCGCCACCGCCCTCAAATCCCAAGCAGCCAGCCTCGGAATGGGGGTAGAAAGTGCTTTCACCGTCAGCGCAGCGCGTCAAGCGATCGCCCGGACAACCCCGGACCTGATCCTTTTGGATATCGCCTGTCCCGAAACCAGCCGCGACCCCGGGGAAAAAGCGGGACTGCGATGGTTGCAGGAAGTCGCCCACGAATTTCCCACCCTGCCGATTCTCGTCTTTACCGCCCTGGATAACCTCGCCGATCGCGTCGCCGTTTCCCGGTGCGGAGGACGGGGATTTTTACTCAAACCCGCCTCCAGCGACCAAATTTTAAAAGCGATCGCCCAAGTCCTCCCCCCCAAAGCCACCCCAGAAGCCAAGGTCCTGATCGTCGATGACGACCCAGCCGCCCTCGCCGTCATGAAAGAACTCCTGCAACCCTGGGGACTCGAAGTCACCACCCTCGACAATCCCGAAAAATTTTGGGAAATTTTGACCACCGTCGCCCCGGACCTACTGATTTTGGATCTAGAAATGCCAAAATTTAATGGCATTGACCTCTGTCAAGTGGTGCGACAAGACCCCAACTGGGGGGACCTGCCCATTTTAGTCGTCACCGCTCACACCGATGCTCAATCCCTGCGCCAAGTATTCGCCGTAGGGGCCGATGATTTTATTGGCAAACCGATTGTCGGGCCCGAATTAGTCACCCGCATTACCAGCCGGATCGAACGCGATCGCTTTCGGCAACAACTGGAAGCCCTCAAACACAAAACAAAAGAACAGCAGCCATGAACGGCATTTCCGACTGGGATAAAAGCCAAGCACAACTGATTGCCGAACTCCAACAACTGCGCCGGGAAGTCGATCGCCTGGGCGGGGAGACCCTCGTGCCGGAGGCATCCCCAACCTCAATCCCGTTATCGGCGGATGAACATCGAGTTCGCTACATCCTAAATCTCGCCCCCCTCCCCCTGATGATCCATACCCAAGATGGGGAAATCATCCAAATCAACAAAGCTTGGACCGATCTGAGCGGATACCATCATCGCGACATACCCACGATCGCCCACTGGACTCAGCAAGCTCATCCTGACTGCTCGCAAAAGGTGCAAAGGGCCATTGCCCAACTCTACGATTTGCAGCAACGGATCGCCAAGGCGGAATACACCATCACCACCAAAACTCGCCAACAGCGGACCTGGGAGTTTACCTGTGCCTCCCTGGGAACCCTTGCCGATGGACGGCGAGTGGCGATTAGTATGGCCACGGATATCACCGATCGGAAACAAACCGAAGCCAGGGTGCAACAAACCAACCTGGAACTCGAAACCCGAGTCGCCGAACGGACCGCCCAACTAAGCGCCCTCACCGATCGCCTGCAACAGGAACTCACCGAACGTCAGCAAACCGAGCAACTCCTGCAACAACAAGCCCAGTTATTAGAGTTAGCCCATGATACGATTCTCACCCGAGACCTCAAGGGTCGGATCACCTTTTGGAACCGGGGTGCAGAACGAATGTATGGCATTTCCAAATCCGAGGCGATCGGGCAAATTTCTCACCAACTCTTCGCCTCCCAATTTCCCCAACCCCGGGCTGAAATCGAAGCCGAACTTCTGAGGGTGGGATATTGGGAAGGAGAAATTACCCATACCCCACCCCACAGCCAACCCTTAATCGTGGCTGCGCGCTGGGTCTTGCAGTACGATGAATTTCAGCAACCCCTACAAGTGCTGGAAATTAACAACAATATTACCCGTCGCCACCAAGCTGAAGCCAACCTGCGCGAAAGTGAGTCTCGGTTCCGTCAGTTGGCGGAAAATATTCGAGATGTCTTCTGGTGTGCGGACCTCAACAGCAAACAACTGCTCTACATCAATCCGGCTTATGAAAAGATCTGGGGTCGCCGTTGTGAAACCCTGTATCACAACCCCGACGACTGGCTGGATGCAATTCATCCCGAAGACCGCCCCCGAGTGGAACAGGGGGTGAGTCAAAAATATTTAAACGGGGAATATGACCAAGAGTATCGGATCTGGCTTCCCGACGGTTCCCTGCGCTGGATTCATTCTCGCGCTTTTCCCATTCGGGATCAGGCGGGAAAATTAGTGAGAGTAGCGGGATTGGCAATGGATATCACCGATCGCAAAACCGCAGAACGAGCAATCCAAGCCTCTCAAGCGCGATTAGCTGGGTTGGTGGAAATTGCCCGAGATGGGATCATTTCGGTGGATGGGAACCAACGAATTACCCTGTTTAATCAAGGTGCAGAACGCATTTTTGGCTATGGTGCTCTGGAGGTTTTGGGTCAACCCTTGGACCTGTTGATACCGAGTCGCTTTGTCAGCAATCACCGTGTCCGAGTCGAGAATTTTGGCAAAACCTCGGGTCGGGCACAATCGATGGGAGAACGGACTGAAATTACCGCCCTTCGTGCCGATGGGACGGAGTTTCCGGCAGAAGCGTCGATTTCTAAGTTGGAGATTGATGGGGAGCAAATTTTTACGGCAATTTTGCGCGATATTAGCGATCGCAAGCGCACCGACGCGGCGTTATCTCAACTGGCGGCGATCGTGGAGGATTCGGAGGATGCGATTTTTAGCAAAACCCTGGATGGGACTGTGGTCAGTTGGAATGCCAGTGCTCAACGGTTATTTGGGTACTCTGCCGCAGAGGCGATCGGGCAGTCGATTTTGACCCTAATTGTACCGAGCGATCGCCACTCTGAGGAAAGCACTCTGCTGGAGAAAATTGTCCAGGGTGAATCGGTGCAACAGTTTGAAACGGTGCGGATGCGAAAGAATCAGACTTTGATTCATGTCGCCTTGACGATTTCGCCGGTGAAAGAGGGTCAGGGTCAGATGATCGGGATTTCTACCATCGCCCGGGATATTAGCGAACGCCGTCAAATTGAGCGGATGAAAAATGAATTTATCTCGATTGTTTCTCACGAAATCCGCACGCCCCTCACTTCGATTCGCGGGGCGATCGGACTGCTTGCCAGTGGGATGTATCAAAATAAGCCCGAACGAGTCCAGCGAATGTTAGAAATTGCCCTCACCGATAGCGATCGCTTGGTGCGTCTGGTCAATGATATCCTGGATTTAGAGCGTCTGGAGTCCGGTCGTCTGGAATTAGTCAAGGAACGCTGTGATGCGGCAACGGCGATCGCCCAAGCGGTAGAAGGTGTTCAGGCGATCGCTGACAAAGAAGGCGTCCGCTTCTCCTTACCCCCCAAAACCGCCACCGTCTGGGCCTCTCCCGATGCCCTTCAGCAAATTTTGACCAATTTGCTCAGTAATGCCATTAAATTTTCTCCCCCTCAAAGTATCATTACCCTGACGGTTCAACCCCAATGGCAAGGAGTGCTATTCGCCGTCCGCGATTCCGGTCGAGGCATTCCACCGGATAAAGTCGAGATGATTTTTAACCCCTTCCAACAGGTAGATGCCTCCGACTCCCGGCAAAAAGGGGGAACCGGGTTAGGATTGACCATTTGTCAGCGCATCGTCCATCAACATGGAGGCCGCTTATGGGTCGAAAGTACCCTCGGTGAGGGGAGTACCTTTTACTTTACCCTGGACGATCCTCCCAGTTGATGCGAGGAATCTGGAAATGAGGTTTCTTAATCGGTTCTTCATGTTGATCGGGTAATCTAAATGAACAGGCAACGATTCCGTGGATTGAATGCACTGGACTCCCTGAGATCCTTGGGGATCAAATACTCAATCTCAAAGCTCATCCTCTATTCCCAAGAAGTGCTGTAAAACGATTGACTTTAAAGCCCGGAGGTGAAAGGGAGGAAATCCTGGCTGGTTTTGAACGATTAAAATTGGACCCGGGGATTGTTAGTTCCCTTTGAGGAAGTGCGGACCCCAAGGCGATCGCTTCACACCCGTTCCCATTATTGATAAATTACCCTTAACTCTTTGATTGAAAAGACTTATATAAAGCCGCTCAATCCGTGATCAATCCCGGGGAGAAGCGATCGCCTCTTTCCTGTGGGGAACCGGGGTTTTGTCTTCAAATCATGACTTGGAAAGGTCAAATTTAGATTAAACTCCGGGTTAGTGATCCCCGCACCGGCCTGGGTGGATAAAATTCAGTGATTGACAAATTCTCCCGGATCATAGAGAATCCTCTCTCGGAGGGGAAAAGGTAATCTAGCTGATTCCCTAGACTGCATTAGGGTTCGGATAGAATACCTAAACAAAGTGTTTCAGGGGGAGAACAGTGAATAGCAAAGAATCGTGAAAGCCGGAAGGGTTTTCTCTGAGCGTATTGAGTTGGAAAATCTAGCCCTTCGTCACCCAATTTCAACCCGGTTGATTGCCATTTTCCTAATGTTTATTGGACTTAGAGGTGGCTTGGCTATGAATGAGAAACTAATTTTAGTAGTTGATGATGAAATTACAGTTCGCGAGGTGGTCCAAATTTGCTTAGAAGACCTCGGGGGATGGCGAGTGTTATTAGCGCCATCGGCGCAAGATGGGTTAAAACTGGCTGCCACAGAGCAACCAGATGCGATCGTTCTGGATATTTCCATGCCAGGAATGGATGGCTTTGCTTTTCTCGATCGCCTCAAAGGAAACCCCCAGTCGAAGTCAATTCCGGTGGTTTTATTGACCGCCAAAGCCCTGTGGTTTACACAGCATCAGCTTAAGCAGTTAAAAGTCGCGGGTGCTATTTCTAAACCCTTCAATTCTCTCACCCTATCCCAGACGATCGCCTCTATGCTGGGGTGGGAATAACTGGAGCAGAGCGATCTTCTTCCGGGGATTTCCGCTGGGGTCTTTATCAGTTCTTTATATTTTCTGGATACTCTCTTGAGGGGTTCATTCCAAGCTATCACGATTCCCCGGGGTTAGAGAGCCAGGGCCTGCGGAAGACTGACCCAGAAAACCGATAATAATGTCGGGTTGATTCGCTTTCTCCCGCCTACATCATCAGGTTTGGCGCTTAAATAATAATAAGGTGTAAGTCCTGCTGCTCAAACTCCCAGGGTCCCGAGGTCGTTACAGACCCTCTTGACAAACTTACCATGATGATTTGCCCATAAGCAGCAAATCCAGAGTTTGTAGGGGCTTGCTGGGCAATTCGGGGAAATCAGGTTGTCTAACTTCTTGACATTTACAAAGGGTTGGTTATGTTTATAATTAAAACACCCATATTAGCCTTTGTCCCGATTAGGATACCCAATCTAACTGATGACAATCATGACATTATACCTTTAGAATCTTTCTCTGTCAAGAACAAGATATCCAGCCCAATCGGTGCTGATTTCTAAGCCGATTCCGTTGCTAAATCAATTCAGGGAGGCAGTTGCCTTCCGTCACCATCTTGGTTGCACCCCATGCCCTCGGGGACGCCACAAAGAAGGTGACGGGGATCACCCGCACCCCTACAGGAAGGTTTATTTTTCTGTAGGGGTGCGGAATTGATCCCTTGGGACCGTTTGATGAGTTTCCATCCAGTGAAGATGCCCCCCCATTCATCCTCTGACTTGAATGGGGGGATAATTGCCAGAAAACTTCTGTCGGCAAACTGCGGACAGGACTGAGACTTTTCATCGAGATGTCATCCCATCTGTCGGTGAGGTTGTACATCAAACACACCTGAATGTATCTACTTCAGGGCATGGCGCAGTCCTGTGTTAGAAAAAAGCTCCACAGTGGATTGAACATCAAACGGCCCTAACTCCGAGTCATACCAAATCCGGTTGTAAAAAGTCGATTTTATGGATGACGCCGCGCCCGCTGGCTTCGTCTGTATAGCCCCACCCTTGAGGGTGTGGGTTTTTATAGACCTTTGAATACCGTATGGAGTATCAATGCTCGGGGGAAATCGATTAGCTGAGTGCGATCGCCCAAGTCGCTTTTTCAGTACAGGATGAGACCTCATCAACAAAAAACCGGGTTTCACCGCCCTGTTTTGAGCCTGCATGAGTTAGATCCGGGGTCAAAAAACCCCCTTGTCCTGCCGTTACTGTACCGACCTTTTTCAAGCGATCGCCTGTGGAATTTGCTCAGGATTCAATCAACTTTTTTGCTGGAAATTGAGGTCTAATGATTACCCTTTCAGACGTTTCTTTAACCCAAAAACTGTACGAAAGCACTAATTCTGAAGTGTATCGCGGGTCCCTGCAATCATCGGGACAACCCGTAATTGTGAAAATGCTAAGAAATGCCTATTCTTCCCCAGAGCGGTTGGGGTGGTTTTGGCGCGAATATGAAGTGACGCGATCGCTAAACTTATCCGGAATCCCCCAAGTCTATGGCTTCAGCAACGAAGGCAACAGTCCCTTTCTCCTCCTAGAAGATGTTGGGGCCGAATCCTTAAGTCGGTTAAAAATTGCCGGAAAACTAGAACTGCTAGATTTTTTTAAATTAGCCATTGCCATCACTGAAATTCTCTCACAAATTCACGACAAAAACATCATTCATAAAGACATTAACCCCAGTAACATTGTCCTAAATCCCCAGACGAATCAAGTCAAAATTATCGATTTTGGGATTTCATCCGTGTTATCCCAGGAAAATCCCAGTTTCCAAAATGCCAATCGTCTCGAAGGCACTTTATCCTATATGTCCCCGGAACAAACCGGGCGAATGAATCGCTGCATTGACTATCGCACGGATTTTTATTCCCTGGGTGTCACCTTTTACCACCTGTTAAGCGGGACCTTACCCTTCCAGAGTCAGGACCCGATGGAATGGGTTCATAGTCATATTGCCAAACCGCCCATTTCTCTGCAAACTGTTAAACCCCAAATTCCGGCCACCCTGTCTAACTTAATTGCCAAATTAATGGCTAAAAATGCCGAAGACCGCTATCAATCGGGATGGGGATTGAAGGCGGATTTAGAAGAATGTTTGCGCCAACTTCAGACCGAGAACAGCATCAGCAGCTTGAATTTGGGACAGCAGGACCGTTCGGACCGATTTCAATTACCCCAACAGTTGTATGGACGCGAGTCTCAAATTCAGACCTTATTGGCGGCATTTGATCGCACTGCCGAGGGGAATCGGGAACTGATTCTCGTGGCGGGATATGCCGGGGTGGGTAAATCCGCTTTAGTCCGAGAACTGCATAAACCCGTCGCCGCTAAACGGGGTAACTTTATTGCGGGAAAATTTGACCAATACCAAAGAAATATTCCTTATTTAGGGATTATTCAAGCCTTCAATGAGTTTTGTAATTTTATCTTAGGGGAACCGGAAACCGCCTTTTATGAATGGCGCAGTCGTATTTTAGCCGCCCTCGGTCATACCGGGCAGGTTTTAATGGAGATGATTCCGAATTTAGAAAAAATTATCGGACCTCAATCTCCCGTGGCAGAGTTGGGGGGACAAGAAGCTCAAAATCGGTTGCATTGGGTGGTTCAAAACTTTTTAAAAGCCCTCTGCGATCGCGAACATCCTCTGGTGATTTTTCTCGATGACCTCCAGTGGTCGGATCTGGCTTCTTTAACCTTGTTGGAGGCAATTCTAAGCGATCGCGATTTGCAATTTTTGTTAGTAATTGGGGCCTATCGCGATTGCGAAGTGGATCGGACCCATCCCCTAATGTTGACCAAGGCCCTTATGGAAACCGAATTCCCCAACCTGATCACGATCACCCTGGACAATCTGACTTCTTCTGATGTTGCCGACTTAATGGCAACCACCTTGCATTCCCCTCAATCCTTGGTCCAACCCCTAGCCGATTTAGTCTATGCCAAAACCCGGGGTAATGCCTTTTTTACCCTGGAATTTTTGAATTCCCTCTATCAGGACGGCTTGATTTATTTAAGTAGCAACTGCCAAACTTGGGACTGGAATTTGGCCCAAATAGAAGCCCAAGAAATCACCGATAATGTCGTAGATTTAATGGCGAGTCAACTGGTCAAATTGAGCCTGGAAACCCAAACCCTCTTACAGCTTGCCGCTTGTATTGGCAGTCCCTTTGATTTGGAGACCTTGAGCCAAATTGCGCGATCGCAACCCGATGTAGTATTCAGCCAGTTATTTGCCGCCCTTCAAAGTGGATTCGTCATTCCCATCAATGACCATTATAAATTATTCAGAGTGCTGCCGGAGATTGACCCCGGAAAAATTCAGTTTAAATTTTTGCATGACCGGGTTCAACAAGCCGCCTACGCTTTAATTCCCGAAGCCCAACGACCCGAGAAACACTTAGAAATTGGGCGGTTGCTACAAGGGAGCGCGAATCCGTTGGAACTCGCCCCTAATGACCCCTCAGCTTGGTTAGATGACGCCCTATTTATGAGGGTTAATCATCTCAATCAGGGGATGGCGTTGATGACGGAAGAATCGGAAAAAATCAACCTAGCCTATCTCAATTTATGGGCGGGTAAAAAAGCCAAAACAGCCAGTGCTTATAGTCTGGCTGCCCAATATTTAAACTCCGGTTTGATGCTATTACCATCCCAGAGTTGGCAGACTGATTATGATTTGACCCTCCAGCTTCATCTGGAAGCCGTAGAAGCGGCATATTTAACGACCCATTACCCTGAAGTTGAAGCCCTGGCCGTGGTAGTCCTCAACCAGGGGCGGACTCTTTTAGAACGGGTTAAAGTTTATCAAATTCTCATCCAATCTTATAGTGCCATTAACCAGCTTCAAAAAGCCGTTGATACCAGTTTAAGGGTTTTGGAAATGTTGGGGGTTTCCTTGGCTGAATTAGCTCCGATCCAGTGGGATATTGCGGAATTATCCCGGCTTCCCTTGATGGAAGAACCGGATAAATTAGCGGCGATGCAGATTTTAATGAGCGTCTGGGGGACGGCGATCATTGTGACGCCAGAATGGGTGCCGAGAATGGCTTTGACGATGGTCAAGCTCTCCCTGGAATATGGAAATTCGTCCTTGGCGGCCTTTGCTTATGCCTATTATGGGTTTAATCTTTGTCGGGTAGGGGAAATAGAACGGGGGTATCAGTTAGGACAGTTTGCGTTAGAATTGTTAGAAGAGTTTGAGAGTGCAGAAAGTCGCTGTAAAGTCCATCATATTTTTAATGGATTTATCAGACATTGGCAAGAACCTCTCCCAGAAGTGCTCGCGGGTTTAAGGAAGACCGTGCGTCTGGGTTTGGAAACTGGGGATTTAGAATATACCTGTTATGCAACCATGCAATATAGTTGCTATTCATTGCTGAGTGGAGAACCGTTAAAGAAGGTTATCAAAAAACACAAAGACTCTTTGCAAATCATTGAAAAACACCAGCAGAATATTCAATGGTACTATACTAAAATCTGGTTGCAGTTGGCGTTAAATCTTCGGAAAAAGGCCAGTGAAATTGGGAGGTTAAATGGGGAAGCGTTTGATGATAACCAAGACCTAGAAACTTTAACTCAAAATAAGAGTGATACTTCTTTGTTTTGCTTCCATCTGGCCCAAGGGATGCTCAGTTATTATTTAAAAGACGGGCAGAAAGCGGTGGAGAGTCTGACCCTCGCCGCCCAATATGAAGCCGCGATCGCCTCCTTGATGCCCTTGGGTCAACTGCCCTTTTATGATTCCCTGGCCCGATTAGCATTATATCCCGCTCTGGAAGAGTCTCAGCAACAGGACTTCTTGGAACGAGTGGAATGTAATCAAATTCGCCTGCAAGATTGGGCAAACTCTGGACCGATGAGCTATCAACATAAATATGATTTAGTCGCAGCCGAAACAGCCCGGATTCTCGGTCAAAATTGGCAAGCGGCGGAATTATATGAGCGGGCCATTTTTGGGGCTAGGGAGCATCATTTTCTCCAGGAAGAAGCCTTAGCCTATGAGTTGGCGGGAGCGTTTTATCATCACCGGGGGATGATGCAAATTGCTGAACTTTATATCCGAAAGGCTGATGCCCTTTATCAACAATGGCAGGGGGGGGCAAAAGTTCAACAATTAAGCGGCCAATATCCCCAGTGGTTAGACAAACCCCACAAGCAGAGGATACCCGAAAATTTCAGTAAAACTCAGTCAGAAACCATTCAATCAACCAGCAGTAACCCAGAATTGGTGTTGGATTTAGTCAGTGTTTTAAAATCCTCAGCCGCCCTGACGCGGGAAATAGAAATCGACAAGCTGATGGGGGCATTAATGAAAATTTTGATTGAAAATGCCGGGGCGCAAAAAGGCTATTTAATCGGAGAAGAAAACGGGGAATGGATGGTTCAAGCCGCCATTGATGAAAATCTGGTCACGACTCAACCGGGAATCCCCTTGAATGCCATAGGAGAGGGAACAGATCAGCATGATTTGCTCTCCGGGGCGATCGTCCGCTATGTGATTCGGACTCGGGAGACGGTGGCTTTAAACAATGCTACAGGGGAAGGAGCGTTTCGAGGCGATCGCTATATTCGCAGACAGCAGCCGAAATCCATCCTCTGTATGCCCATTTTAGACCGGGCTAAACTCAGTGGGATTATCTATTTAGAAAATAATCTCATTTCCGGCGCCTTTCCCAGCGATCGCCTGGAAGTTTTAAAATTTTTATCCGTCCAGGCGGCAATTTCTTTGGAAAATGCCAAACTCTATACCTCCCTGCGCCAAAGTGAAAGCAAATTCAACCAAATTTTAGAAGCCCTCCCCATTGGCATTTCCGCCTTAGACCCCACGGGAAAATATCATTATATGAATCAGGCGGGACAGGAATTGCTGGGACAAATCCCCCCGCAAATTTCCCTAGAAGAAGTCTCCACGGTTTATCAGATTTATCGGGCTGGGACGAATCGCCTTTATCCCTATGAACAACTCCCGGGCATCTTGGCGTTGCAAGGGGAAGCGTTGATGGCAGAAGATTTAGAAATGGAACGGGGAGGGGAGAGGATTCCGATTCAGGTGTATTCCACCCCAATTTTTGACGAAAGCGGGCAGGTGATTTATGCCATTAATGCCTTTACCGATATCAGCGATCGCAAACAAGCCGAGAAACTCATAGCAGACTACAATTACACCTTAGAGGTGCAAGTTGCCGAACGCACTGAAGCCTTACGTCAAAGTGAAGAACAGTTTAGAAATGCCTTTGAAAGTGCGGCAGTGGGAATGGGTTTAGTGACTCTAAATGGGCAGTTATTAGATGTCAATACTGCGATTTGCCAGATGCTGGGATATTCTAAATCGGAATTATTAGCCCTGACCATTCAAGAGATTACCTATCCCGAGGACCTAGAAAGTGACAGGAGTCACCTGGATGAACTGGTGGAAGGGGAAATTTCCTATTACCATCGGGAAAAACGCTATCAGCATAAAAGTGGCAAAATCATCTGGGGATTGCTGAGTGTTTCCCTGGTGCGCGACAGGGACAACCAGCCCCTTTATACCATCCAACAAATTCAGAATATTACCCTGAGAAAAAAACTGGAAGTAAACCTCCAGCAAAAAACCGAAGAAATCGATCGCTTCTTTACGATGTCCTTGGATTTACTCTGCATTGGCGACCTGGATGGGTACTACCGCAGAGCGAGTTTGGGCTGGGAAAGAACCCTCGGATACAGTATTGCGGAATTAGAAGGACGGCTGTTTAAAATTTTCGATTTGGTCCATCCCGATGACTTGGATCTGACCATCACCGCAATGGCTGACTTGAGCGATGGCAGAGAGATGATCAATGTGATCAATCGCTATCGCCATAAAAATGGCTCTTATCGGTGGATAGAATGGCGTTCCATGCCCGTGGGTGACCTGATTTATGCAACCGCCAGAGATATCACGGAATCCAGAGAAGCGGAAGAGAAACTCCGCCACAGCGAAGCCAATTTAGCCAAAGCTCAGGAGATTGCTCATATTGGCAGTTGGGAATTTGATCCGGGGACTCAAAGCACTCTGTGGTCCGACGAACTCTATCGGATTTATGGATTAGAACCGAGTCCGACCCCGCCCTCTTTAGAACCCATTCATCCCCGGATTCATCCCGAGACTCCCGGGTTGGAACAACGGGAAATTCAAGACAAATTGAGGTGCGGTGAACCCTGGGAACTCAAGCAGCAGATTCAGCGCCCGAGTGGGGAAATTCGGGAGATAGAAGTGCGCGGCGAACCCGTTTTTGATCGGGAGGGAAGATTGGTAAAGTGGGTGGGCACCGTCCATGATATTACCGATCGCCAACAAATTGAAGCCAAACTTCGCCAGAGTGAAGCGGCATTACGAGAAGCGCAACGGATCGCCCATATTGGCAGTTGGGAACTGGTCCTGAACAGCCAGAAACTGACAGCATCGGAGGAATGGTTTCAGATGTTTGGGGTGGATTCTGCCGACCCAGAATCCGCCTATCCGGAGCATTTTAATGCCATTCATCCCGAGGATCGAGTCCAACTCCAAGAGAATCTGAATCGGGCCATATTCGCGGGAACGTCCTATCAAATGGACCTGCGGATTATGGAAGGCGATCGCATTTTTCGATACTTAGAAGCGCGAGGGGAAGCGGTTCGAGATGAGAGGGGATCGGTGATTCATCTGCGAGGAACCGTCCTGGATATTACCGAACGCAAGCGCACAGTTCTGGCCCTGAGTGAAAGTGAAGAACGATTTCGCAGCGCCTTTGACTATGCCGGGATTGGCATGGCGATCGTTGGACTTGATGGCCGATGGTTGAAAGTTAACCGGGCCGTTTGCGAGATTATCGGCTATTCCGAGAGTGAACTGTTAACGCTAGATTTTCAAACCATTACCCATCCCGAGGATTTGGAGAGCGACTTGAACTATGTCACCCAACTGCTGCAGGGTGAAATCAGGTCTTATCAATTAGAAAAACGTTACATTCACAAACACGGGTATTTTGTCTGGGGACTGCTGACGGCTTCGTTGGTTCGCACCACGGAGGGGGAACCGTTACACTTTATCTCCCAAATCCAGGATGTATCGCTCCAGAAACAGGCGGAACAAATCCTGCGATCGCAGATGCAAAGAGAGCAGGTGTTGAGTCAATTTGTTCAAAGTATTCGCAATTCTTTGGAGTTGACCACCATCTCATTTAGTGCCGCCCATGAAAGCGGACGACTGTTAGGGGCGGATGTGGTGAAAATTCTGCAATATTTCCCCGAGGAGCAATTGTGGCGGAATGTGGCAGAATATTGTCCCTTTGATAGTCTCCCGAGTACCCTGGACTTGGATATTCCCGATACCGGGAACCCGCTTACTCAGACGCTTAAAGGTTTACAACCCGTTGCCTTATCCGGTTGGGAACCCCATCCCGATGATCCCCGGATGGAGTTGATTGGCAACTTGGCGGGTCACTGGCTAATTTTACCTTTGCAGATGGGTCCGGGGGTCTGGGGAGCCTTATGTTTGGCCCGGAATTTAAGTCAATCGCCGTGGGATAGTACGGAGATGGAATTGCTCCTAGCCATTGCCAATCAACTGGCGATCGCCCTCAACCAAGCGGAACTCTACCAACAGGTAGAAAAAGCCCGAGAAGCTGCGGATACGGCCAATGAAGCCAAAAGTGCATTCCTGGCGAATATGAGTCATGAATTGCGATCGCCTCTCAATGCCATTCTCGGGTTTGCCCAATTGCTCCTGTCCAATCCTTCTTTATCTGAGGATGCCAAGGAAAATGTCGCGATTATTCATCGCAGTGGAGAGCATTTGCTGACGTTAATTAATGATATTTTGGATTTGGCAAAAATTGAGGCGGGACGGACTACAATTGTAGAAACTAATTTTAATCTTTCTCATCTCCTGGACGATTTACAATCTATGTTTAGGCTCAAGGCCCAGAGCAAAGGATTGGACTTCGTTGTCGAACAGTCCCCGGAGGTTCCCGAATATATCCGCACCGATGAGATTAAATTGCGGCAAGTGCTGATTAATCTGATCGGGAATGGGATTAAGTTTACCCAGAGGGGTCGGATCTGTGTTGCCATGCGGGGGATACCCCCTTCAGGGCGATCGAGTCTCTCAGAACCCGATCCCCTGGAGCCTCCAACCCTGACTCTCCGGTGTGAAGTGTCAGATACAGGACCGGGGATCGCCGGGGAGGAGTTAGACCATCTGTTTCAACCCTTTGTGCAAACCAGCACCGGGGTGGCGGCCCGAGAGGGAACGGGTCTGGGATTGTCGATTTCTCGCAAGTTTGTGGAGTTGATGGGCGGATCCATTGAGGTGCGATCGCAGATTGGGGAAGGCAGCACCTTTAGCTTTGAGATCCCCGTGACGGTGGCAGCGGAAATTGAGTCTAAACCGCTTCCCCCGCAACGCCGCGCCGTGGCCCTAGAACCGAACCAACCCCAATACCGGATTTTGATTGCTGACGATCGCCCGGATAATCGCACCTTTGTGATTAAATGCCTACAACCTTTTGGATTTGACCTCCTAGAGAGTAGCAATGGTCAGGAAGCGATTAAGCTTTGGGAAGAATGGGAACCCCATTTAATTTTTATGGATTTAAGAATGCCGGTAATGGATGGCTATGAAGCCACTCAACAGATTAAAGGGTCTATGAAAGGCCAAGGAACGGCGATCGTGGCTTTAACCGCCAGTTATCTTGAGCAGGAAAATATGGTTGGGCTTTCCTGTGGGTTTGATGGCTTTATCCGCAAACCGTTTCGGGATACGGAACTGTTTGACTGCCTGAGTGAACAGTTAGGGGTGCGCTTTGTTTATGAAGACCCCGGGGCTGATCCCTCGCCAACTCAGGACGTTCCTCCGGTCCATTTAATGGAAATCGATTGGAGTGACATTCCCATAGACTGGTTGAATTCCTTTGACCTGGCCACGAAATCCTGTGATGTAGAATTAATGGGAACTCTGTTGGACGAGATTAGCGATTACCATGAATCCTTCGCCAATACCTTAACGAACTGGACCCAAAATTTTGAGTTTGAGCAAATCTTAAGCTTGATCAAATCGGTCCTAGATTCACCTTGAAGACCGAGGGCTAAGGATTCTTAAACCCCAAAAAGCAGTTAGGGAACTCCAAAAAATAAAATCTCCAAAACGTTCGTTCGTAGATCAACGGAATAGCCCCGTCAATGTCGGAGTAAATGCTTGCGCCCTGGGGCGCAAGCATTTACTCCGACACCTACCTACCTTCCAGTGCAACGTTTGGAGGATTTATATTTTGCAATCCCCTTAGTTTGGGGAGGGGTTGATGGAGATATAGCGATTCGGTGGACTGATTATGTACTTTTCAAAGCCCCTCTCCCAGAGCGGGAGAGGGGAGCAGATATTTATGCCAAATTCATTTAGACTGGCTATAATACGGAATCCGGTTGTCAAAGGTCTGTAAAAACCCGCACCCTGAAGGGTGGGGCTATACGGACGAAGCCCGCCTGCGCGGGCTAAAAGGGAAAACCGACTTTTACCAACCGGATTTGGTATAACATCTTCTTCTCCCCTCGGATGTTCTGGGCCGCCGACGAGAAAGGGGCCGCCGACGTCTTCCACAACGGCACGCAAGGATTGCTATATAGGGGAGGATCTCAATTTGTTCAAGAGACCTAACCCCCCAGCCCCCTTCCCACCTCTCCGGTGGCCCTCTCTATAGATGAGAGGGAGAATAATCCAATTTTTTTTGATTGCTGTACCGGGGAGAAAGAGGTAAATTCCCCCCTCCCCTTCAAGGGGAGGGGGGCAGGGGGGAGAGGTCCGATCGGTTTTTAGGCAAAATTGAGATGCTCCCAGATATAGCGGTTCCCCCTGTTATGAGGTCCAGATATTTCTATATAGCAGTCCTAAATGATTTGTACCTCACCCGATGTCCCCTCGGATGTTCTGGGCCGCCGACGAGAAAGGGGCCGCCGACGTCTTCCACAACGGCACGCAAGGATTGCTATAGGAGTGCGAGTATCTTGCTCGCTCTTAACAAATGGGGAGCATCTCAATTTGGACAGTTGGCCCTCATCCCCCAATCCCTTCTCCCTTTCAGGGGAGAAACCCTCACCCTGTTGTCCCTCTCCCATTTTGGGAGAGGGACAACAGGGTGAGGGCGACCCAAATGAGATGCTCCCAACAAATGTACCTCATAACTGTGGCAAACCCTCTAGCACGACTCTAGCTGATCCCGTTCGGATAGACGAGAGAGGCGATTTATGGACATCTGCGATCGCCATAAATCCCTCCTTTGAATTCCCAAACTGCCTAGACCCCGGATTTCGATTTTTAACTTATTTTATATCTTGATTGTATCGGCGAGGTATTGACAAATGAAAACAGAGGGAGAACGGTCTTATAAGGGTGAGGTTTTGGTCGTTGATGACACCGTGGCTAACTTAAAACTGTTAGTGGATTTGCTGTCGGGTCATGGGTATAAAGTCCGAGCCGCACCGAATGGAGTTTTAGCACTTCAGGCGGTGGAGGTCAACATTCCCGACCTGATTTTACTGGATATTATGATGCCGGATCTGAATGGATATGAGGTCTGTAAACAGCTCAAATCCCAAGAAGAAACCCGTCATATTCCAATTATTTTTATCAGTGCCTTATATGAAACATTTGATAAAGTCAGAGGATTCGCCGTGGGCGGGTCGGATTACATTACCAAACCGTTTCAGGAAGCGGAAGTTTTAGCCCGGGTTGAGCATCAAGTCAAACTGCAAAAATTAGAGCGAGAATTAAGAGACCGCAACTTTCAACTGAGTTGGGAAATTCAGAAACGGAATGCAGCAGAACGGGAAAAAGATAGATTAATTAATTCCTTACAAAAAAGTCAAAGGTCATTAGCCACCGCCCAACGAGTGGCCGGGGTCGGCAACTGGGAATTGAACTGGTTGACCCGACATTTAGTGCTGTCCGATGAAATGTTTCGGGTTCTGGGTATCCCTTATCAAGTCAAACCCAGGTATGATGAAATCTTAAAGACGATTCATCCCCAGGATCGCAGCCGGTTTTCTAAAACCTTAAAGCAGGCGATCGCCGAAGGTAGTTCCTTTCAAATCGAGGGCCGAATCCAGCGACCGGATGGGGAAATTCGCTATGTAGAGGCTAAAGGAGAAGTGATTCTCGACCTCAAGGGCAAGCCGAGTCAAATTTTTGGCACGGTTTTAGATATTACGACCCGCAAACAGGTCAAAATTCAGTTACAAAAACAATTAGTCCGCAGCGAACTACTCAGGGGCATCACGGAAAAAATTCGCTCGGAATTACAGCTAGAAAAACTGCTGGATACTGCAGCGCAAGAAATTAGAGATGCCTTTGGGGTGAGTTGCGCTTCCATTCATACCTACCTAGAAACCCGCAATCCCCCGTTGCAAATTGCGGCTTTCTCCGTGGCGGAGGGGTGCCAATGGAGTCGGGAGTTAGAACTGCCCCTGGATGAAACTCCCTACGCCGAAAAATTTAAGACAAGCGATCGCCCCGTCGCCATCAATGACTTCCAAACCGACCCCTTATTTCAGCCCATTTTGGCCCGATACCCACAGTTTCAGGTCAAATCCATGCTGTTGGTGCGGACCTCTTATAACGGACAACCCAATGGGGCCTTGGTTTTGCATGAGTATGATCGCCCCCGGGAATGGAGTCAAGGAGAAATCGATCTCATTGAAACCATTGCTGCTCAAGTCGGCATTGCGATCGCCCAAGCCAATTTTCTGAAACGGGAAAAACAAGCCCGCACCAAACTTAACCAACAAAACCAGCAACTTCAACAACAAATTAACGCCAGAATTCTCACAGAAACGGCCCTAAAAACCAGTGAAAGCAAATATCGAAACCTCGTTGAAACCTCCCAAGACTTAATTTGGACCATTGATACAAAAGGCCGGATCACCTTTATCAATGCGGCGGTTCGAGAAATTTATGGCTATACCCCTGCCGAGGCGATCGGGCGAGCCTTTACGGATTTGATTCATCCGAGTCGGTGGAGTCAGGACCAGGAATTTTTCCGCCAGATTCTCCTGGAAGAACAAGAAATTTCTCAATATGAAACCACCCATATCACCCAAGTCGGAACCCCGATTTCCATGATGTTGAATGCGATTCCCTTGCGGGATGAAGCGGGTTTTGTGATTGGGATTACCGGGACTGCGAGTAACATTACTCAGCTTAAACAGACCCAAGCTAAACTGATTGAAACCAACCGCCTGCAAAAAGCCATTCTCAATAGTGCCGAACATACCATCATTGCCACAGACCCCCAAGGCACGATTCTCACCTTCAATGCCGCCGCTGAACGATTGTTGGGCTATAAGGCGCAAGAAGTAACCGCCCAGGCGAATGTGGTCATGATCCACACCTCGGAAGAAATTCAGGAACGCGCGGACACCTTAACCGCTGAACTGGGCTATGCGATCGCCCCCGGATTTGATGCGATCGTTGCCAAAGCCCGTCAGGGGGTCCCGGATATCCGGGAATGGACCTACCTCCGCAAGGATGGTTCTCGCTTCCCAGTGTGGCTTTCGATTACTGCCTTACAAGATGCGATGGGTCAGATTACCGGATTTCTCGGCATCGGCAGCGATATCACCGATCGCAAACAAGCAGAAGAAGCCCTCAAACAAGCGGCGATCGCCGCCCAAATGGCTAACCATGCCAAAAGTGAATTTCTCGCCAATATGAGCCATGAATTGAGAACCCCACTCAATGCCATCCTCGGCTTTACTCAGGTGATGGCAGGAGACTCTTCCCTCCAACCGGAACACCAACAACAAATTGAAATTATTAATCGGGCGGGATCTCACTTACTCGAACTGATTAATGACATTTTAGAAATGTCTAAAATTGAAGCCGGGAGAACCACCTTAAAACTAGAACCCTTTGATTTGGGGCAGATGCTGCGAGATTTAGAAGATATGTTGCGGTTTAAAGCCCATGAAAAAAATTTGCTCCTGCTCACGGAAGTTGGATCGGATGTTCCCTTGTACATCCGCGCCGATCAAGCAAAATTGCGCCAAGTGTTAATTAATATATTAGGAAATGCCATTAAATTTACCCAAACGGGTTCCATTACCCTGCGGGTTCATGGAGGCAGTGGAGAGTTTGAATCGGGGAATCATTGCAATTCCTCTACCTGCTTTCTTCAGTTTGAAGTCGAAGATACAGGACCGGGAATTGCACCGGAAGACATGAACCTAATTTTTGAAAGTTTTGGGCAAACGGAAACGGGACGCAAATCTGGTCAAGGAACGGGATTGGGTTTACCCATTAGTCGTCAATTTGTGCGGATGATGGGCGGTGAAATTCAAGTCAGCAGTCTCCTGGGAGTTGGCAGTACCTTTATCTTTGCAATTCAGGTTGAACCCTTGGCCCCGAGTGAAGTCCCCCAGACTCAATCTAAGGGGGCGGTGATTGGGTTAGCCCCGGATCAACCGAGTAAACGCATTCTTGTGGTGGATGATCTGTTAGAAAGTCGGTTGTTGCTGGTTAAACTCCTGGGAAATATTGGATTTGAAGTGCGCGAAGCTGAAAATGGACAAGAGGCGATCGCCCAATCATTACAGTGGCAGCCTGATTTAATTTTAATGGATATCCGAATGCCCGTTATGGATGGCTATGAAGCAACCAAACAGATTAAAGCCAGTTCCGGAAGTCCGAAACCCGCAATTTTGGCCCTGACTGCCAGTGTGTTTGAAGAGGACCGTTCAGCGGTATTTGCGGCAGGATGCGATGACTTTCTTTGCAAACCTTTAGAAAAAAATGAATTGTTAGACAAAATCGGATATCATTTGAATGCCAGCTATATTTATGCCACAAATATTCCTCTCTCTCAAAAGCTAAATCAAGCTCCTGAATCCGGGGAAATCTCACCGGATCAACTCCAAGCTTATTTAGAACAAATGCCAACCCAATGGCTAGAAAAAATTTATGACGCCGCTGCGCAATGCAGTGATGACATGATTTTAGAGTTAATAGAAGAAATACCTAATCATCTTGAACCTCTAGGTCATACTTTAAGCAAATTAGCTGAAAATTTTCAATTTCATCAGATTATGCATTTAACCTACTCGGAGGATTTATGATTCAATTTTCAGAGGAGTTTAATAAGCCAGTTATTTTAATCGTTGATGATCAACCCGATAACCTCCGGGTTCTCTCCTCCATGCTCGTCATCAAAGGGTATAACGTCCGCAAAGCTTTAAACGGAGAAATGGCTTTAGCCACCTGCCAAATCGTTGTCCCTGATTTGATTTTATTAGATATCATGATGCCGGATTTAACCGGCTATGAAGTCTGTGAATCCCTCCAGTCCAACCCCCTAACTTGCAAAATCCCCGTAATCTTTCTCAGCGCCCTTGATGATAGCACAGCAAAAGTTAAAGCCTTTAGTTCCGGAGGTGCCGACTACATTACCAAGCCCTTTCAAACCGAAGAAGTTCTGGCGCGAATCCATAAACAACTGACCATCGAGCGTCTACAACGCCAACTCATCCAAAAAAATCAGGAGTTACAAACCCTGAATGAAGAATTACAAAGATCCAACGCTGAACTAGAGCAATTTGCCGGAATCGCTTCCCATGATTTGCAATCTCCCTTACAACTAATTATGGGCTATGCTGATATGTTACTCTGGCAATATGATACCTTACTCGATGAAAAAGGCGAACATTATCTCAGTGAAATTTCTAAAGCCAGTCAGCGAATGCATCAACTGATTCAGGATTTACTCTCCTATTCGCGGGTGCGAGTGGGTAAAGTTGAATTAGAACCCATTGATTGCGAAGTCATCTTAGCTGAAGCCTTAGCCAATTTACAAGACGATATTAACACCAGTGGCGCTTGTATCACCCATGATACCCTCCCCATCGTCCTCGGCGATCGCACCCAACTGATCCAGCTTTTTCAAAATATCCTCAGTAATGCCATTAAATTTCGCCGTCCCGAAGTCACCCCAGAAATTAACATTTCCCTCACCCTCAATCATGAAAACTTCGCTGAATTTAAAATCCAAGATAATGGCATTGGCATCGCCGAAGAAGATTATCCCGTAGTTTTTGAAATCTTCAAACGCATCCATGCTTATAATAAATATCCCGGCACCGGAATCGGCATGAGTCTCTGTAAAAAAATTGTAGAAGTACATGGAGGACGCATCTGGCTAAACTCTCAACTCAACACCGGCACCACCTTTTTCTTCACCCTAACCCTCCCCAGTCCCTATCAACCCTAAAACCCTCAACCCGCCCTCTTTCTTAGTTCGTAGTAACGACTTCAGTCGTTATATTTCTTAAGTTCGTAGTAACGACTTCAGTCGTTATATTTCTTTGTTCGTAGTAACGACTTCAGTCGTTATCTTTTCTTAAGTTCGTAGTAACGACTTCAGTCGTTATCTTTTCTTAAGTTCGTAGTAACGACTTCAGTCGTTATATTTCTTTGTTCGTAGTAACGACTTCAGTCGTTATCTTTCTTAGTTCGTAGTAACAACTTCAGTCGTTATCTTCCCCTATCCCTAAAATTCCCCTCTCTACCCCCAACAGTTCAACCCGTTGCCGAACATCCTCTTTATACTTACCCAATAGAATCCGCCACAACATTCGCCCCAAACAGAAAGAAGCACGCCAGGAAAACACCGCATCCCGCAGTTCTATCTCACTCCGTTCAAACAAAAAATGACCCATTAATCCCGTCAACTGAGTCAGAGGTAACCCCAACAAAATCCAAGAATTCTGAAACCACAACGCTGAAAACAGTAACCCGTAAAAAATCAAAATCCCCACAACGTGCAACGCCACATTCATCGGATGCTGATGTTTAAGCAGAAAAATATCCCAATACTCCGTAAAAGGACCATCCTCAAGGCGATCGCCCCTTTCATCTCTCACCTTCTGTCCCTGACTCCCATTCATCTCATCCCCCACTCCCTTCATCCCACCGACGGAAACAACACCGTCCCCAGGGGTTCACCACCCAGGCGATCGCTCACTTGACCCCGACACACCACCGGAACCCCCTTGATATACACCGAGTGAATAATCTGATCCGAACCCCGCTTCACCATCCGAGGTTCCCCATCTAAAATCGGGTCCAATATTTCCACGGGAGAGGCGATCGCACTCTCCAACCCCAGAGGATTCAGCACCACCAAATCCGCTTTCCCCCCCACCTTCAACACCCCCGCATCCAGACGAAACCACCGCGCCGGTTCCCCCGTCACCCGATGAATTGCCGCCTCGGGAGTCATAAAATTCGTGGTTACCGCTTGTTTCAACAAGGATAAAGCGCCATCATAATAGCCCAAATTCCGAACATGAGCACCGGCATCGGTAAACCCGGGCAAAATATGCGGATGTTTCATCATCGCTAACCGGGGTTCAAGGCGATCGTTTGCACCCGTCGCCACCCACCGCAAATCCGTATCATACTGCTGCAACAAATCCATAAACAACTCCACCGGATCCCGCTGCATTTTCTTCGCAACTGCTGCAAAACTTAACCCCTGCCAACTCGCTTCAGGACAACTCAAAATTTCCATCAATTTCAAATCTCGATGAAAAGATTTGCGCCATCCATTCAACCAGTCTTTCCGAAACTGCTCCCGAAAGGTTTCTGATTCCCATAATTCCTGCCGTTCCTCTCGGGAATCACAACTATTCAATTGTGCCCCCGTAGAAAATTCTTCAAATAAAGGAGTCACCGGACCATCAGAATAAATCGTAAACGGTTCCGTCAGAGTTTGAAAGCGGACATTCCCTCGCAATAGGTGATTCCAAATCCATAAAAGGGGAGAAAAAACCCGCCACATCTGCCGATTATGCACCGCATCCAATGCCGAGAGCACCGTCAACCGTAAAGGAGGTTGACCAATGCCCGAACCCAGAGCAATAATATTAAAAAAAGAAGCCAATCGCTGTAAATTGGGAGTGACTTGAAATACGCGATCGCGTTCCCGACACAAAGCAGCCAACCGAGCATATTCCTGCGGTTTAGCGTGTTGCGATGGGATAGTACAACCGCGCCATTCTCCACTCATCCGATGCCAGGGAAACATATCAATAGAAATGCCCAAAAATCCCGCATCTAAAGCCGATTCAGCAATTTGTTCCATCTGGTTCAGTTCTGCTGGCGTAGGGTCAACCGTCAGACTCCGTTCCAATCCCATCACATGAGCGCGAACTGCACTATGTCCTAACATCGGGGCAACATTAGGACCGAGGGATAACTGTTGTAAATGGTGCAGATATTCCCCGGGAGTTTGCCAAGAAACCGACTGATTTAACCATTTCCCAATCAAACGATGGGAGAGGGTTTCAACCCGCTGAAAAATATCCGCCAACATTTGCGGTTCCCCCACAGCAACAGATAAACTACAATTGCCAATCACCACCGTAGTCACCCCATGCCGAACCGATTCACTCAATCCCGGAGCAATTTCTAGCTCTAAATCATAGTGGGTATGAATGTCAATAAATCCCGGGGTAACCCAGAGTCCCGAGGCATCAACAACCTGGGCCGCTTCCAGGGAAATATCCGGAGAAATTGCGACAATTTTACCCTGTTTTATGCCAATATCGCCCGCAAATGCAGGGGAACCTAACCCATCAAAAATCAGCCCATTTTTAATCAACAAATCCAGCATATTTTTTAGAATAATCGTAATGAATAACGCATGGTTTAGAAACCCAAAGCACTTAGGGGGATTAAATTAAGGGTATCAGTTAGGATTAATCTGGTTTCTCTCCTAGGGCTAGATCCCCCTAAATCCCCCTTATGAAGGGGGACTTTGACGGTGAGCCGTCGGTTTCTCTCCTAGGGCTAGATCCCCCTAAATCCCCCTTATGAAGGGGGACTTTGAAGGTGAGCCGTCGGTTTCTCGCCTAGGGCTAGATCCCCCTAAATCCCCCTTATGAAGGGGGACTTTGACGGTGATCAGTTCTCAGAGCAAAAAATTGATTCCTCTTGCTCCCCCCTTCTTAAGGGGGGCGGGGGGGGATCTCCACAAGTCTCAGTTTTTTACAAATATTTATCCTTTAAAAGACAGGAAATCTGATTACAATATCCCATTTATCGACGTAACAGAAACATCAACAGCGCCCCCACCAAAACCCCCGCCACCGATGTCCCAACCGCGATAAAGTTCCCCCGCTTTGCCGTATAATTTAAAACGGGATTATCTAACAAATTGGCGGAAAAATGGAGGGATTGAATCGTCCAGGTATTCTGCACTTTTTGGAGGACCGCAGTCCATCGTAAAGGCATGACTTCCTCATTTCCATCTCGGAAATAGAATGTAGAGAGGGCTTCTCCCGAGGCGACTTCTATTTCGGGAGATAAAAAAGTTCGGATGGTTTCCCCTTCCAAACTCATAGTCAGCCGTTCAATGGGTCCGTTAAATTGTTCATTCCAATAGGCTTCAAATTCGCTGACGGTATGAAAGACTTGGTTATCCACCGTGGTAATGGTGAAATCGGGATGTAGATAGGGTTCAATGCTGGTAAAATCCCGGTTGTTTAAAGCATCCAGGGCAATTTGTCGGGTTTGGAGAATGCGTTGGATTTCCTGTTCGTCTACTTGTTGTCCCAAGGCGGATTCCGGCAGGGTGAAGGCGATGGGGAGGGCTAGTAATGCAGTCCAAAAAAGCTGACTGCCTCGGAATGGGCGGGGTTGTTGTTGGGTTTTCATCGGGTTTTCTGTGTTAAGTGAGTAATGGTTATTTTTGCGGGTCCAGTCAAGGGAAGAGGGTCACCTATCCTCCCTGGAAATTTGATATAAATTAACACAAAAAAACCACAATGAGAATGAAGAAGATCAGGAAGTTTACGCCTCCTGATCTTCTTCATTCTCAACCGCTAGAGAAAATCCGGTGGGGTGGGATGAGCTATAGACTAGACATGACCTCATGGGCGATCGCCAAGGTGCGATCAATATCTTCATCCGTATGAGCTAAAGAAGTAAATCCGGCCTCAAATTGAGAAGGCGCTAAATAAACTCCCCGTTCTAACATTCCCCGATGGAAGCGGGCAAATTTGCTCAAGTCAGATTTTTTGGCATCTTCATAATTATGCACAGGTCCGGGATTGAAAAATAAGCCAAACATGGCGCTAATTTGACCACCACAGGCTTCATGTCCCGTTTCCTTGGCAATTTTCAGCAGTCCCTGACTCAACTTTTTAGTAATCTTATCCAGATACTCGTAAGTTCCCGATTTGTTGAGCAATTCCAGGGTTTTAATGCCTGCCGTCATAGCTAAAGGATTCCCCGAAAGGGTCCCCGCTTGATACATCGGACCAGCGGGGGCCACCATTTCCATGATGTCGCGGCGTCCACCATAAGCCCCTACGGGCAATCCACCGCCAATCACTTTACCCAATGTGGTTAAGTCGGGGGTGACGCCGAATTTTTCCTGGGCACCGCCATAAGCAATCCGAAATCCCGTCATGACTTCATCAAACACCAGTAACGCGCCATGTTCCTGGGTGATGACCCGCAATCCTTCCAGGAATCCAGCATCCGGGGGAATAAATCCGGCATTGCCGACGACGGGTTCTAAAATTACCCCAGAAATCTCGCCGGGATTTTGTTCAAATAAGGTTTTAACGGCTTCCAGGTCGTTGTAAGGTGCGGTGAGGGTATTGGCGGTGGTGGATTTGGGAACCCCGGGAGAGTCTGGCAGTCCCAAGGTAGCAACGCCGGAACCCGCTTTCACCAGGAACATATCGGCGTGCCCGTGATAACAGCCTTCAAATTTGATTAATTTCTCCCGTCCGGTGAAGGCACGCATCAGGCGCAAAACCGCCATACAAGCTTCGGTTCCCGAGTTGACAAATCTCACCATTTCGATGCAGGGAACGGCATCAATTACCATTTCGGCGAGGACGTTTTCTTGGTAACAGGGTGCACCAAAGCTGGTCCCTTTATTTAAGGCATCATGGAGGGCCGCAATCACTTCGGGGTGAGTATGTCCACAGATAGCGGGTCCCCAAGTTCCCACATAGTCGATGTATTGGTTTCCGTCTACGTCCCAAACATACGCACCTTCGACTCTATCAAAAACGATGGGTTGTCCCCCGACGGATTTGAAGGCACGCACGGGGGAACTGACCCCTCCGGGCATCAGTTTTTGAGCGGCTGCGAAAATTTCTTCGGATTTTGTGGTATTGAAGGTAGTTGTAACCAAAGGGGTCTCCTTTGCCAGAGGCTTAACGGTTGACTTTGTTTAGAATACGGCTTTTGGGTGGGAAGTGTTTAAGAGGAGCGTCCAAGTTATAATGTCTAATCCTACCCCGAATCGCAGTCCCTAGGGCTAGTGCGTTGGTAGAGCGCTTAAAAACTGGGTTCTTGACCGAATCTTGACTGGCTTTGCACCCCAGCAAGGGCGGTGAAACCGGGTTTCTTGTCCCCTTGATCTCCTCCCCACCCAGAAACCTGAGTACCTAGTGTTAAGAGAGTTTTCCCCCACAGCGACTATGCGGGTTTTAGTGACCATTCCTCATGTTTTCAATCCCGAGGGAGGGGGCGGTTATGCATCGTTAAGCCCCAATTCCCAGCCTCGGATTCAAGCCCTAACTCAGTGCATTGAATCGTTACATCACTGTTATAATCGGGACTCGCAGTTCTATTTTCAGTACAACCAGCAGTTATATACCCTCCCGGCAAATCTGGAAACTTCTGTGGAACTGTCGATTATCATTTGCACGACTCAAGGGTTACATTTGCTGGAGCAATTGCCGGTGAGTCGGGATTCCTATACCCATCAGTCTTTTGCCTGTCATCCGATGTTGTTGGGGTTTGAATGTCATGGGGTGTTAAAGCAAAATTTAGGCCGCTATGATTATTATGGCTATTTGGAAGATGATATTATTTTAAATGACCCGGATTTTTTCCAAAAGTTATCCTGGTTTACGGGCTACATTGGCAATCATGCGGTCCTGCAACCCAATCGATTTGAACGGGTGAAAAAACAGCCGGTTCAAAAGTTTTACATTGACCCGGAGTTAGAATTCAAGACGGGCAAAAAAGATAATTTTGCTCACTATTTTAGTGATAACCTAGTGCTGACGGGTAAAGTTCTGGGTCACCCGATTACGATTAAGCGGGCAGAAAATCCCCATTCGGGCTGTTTTTTTCTGAATCGGCATCAAATGGAACAATGGGCCAATCAACCGTACTTTTTGGACCGGGATTCGCGCTTTTTTGGACCGTTGGAAAGTGCTGCGACTTTGGGAATTGCCCGGACTTTTCGAGTTTATAAGCCTGCGCCGCAAAATGCAAATTTTTTAGAAGTTCAGCATTATGGCGAGGGTTGGAGTCAGAAAATCAAAGATGTTAAGTTTACATAACCGTTATGTCGGAGACTAAAATGGCAAGTAGTAAAACGGCGATTCCTGTGGATCGGATTCGCTATAATGAACAGGGTCTAGTTCCGGCGATCGCCCAGGATTATCTGGATGGAACCGTGTTAATGATGGCCTGGATGAATGCGGAATCCTTGCAAAAAACCCTGGATACGGGGGAATGCTGGTATTGGAGTCGATCGCGCCAAGAATTGTGGCACAAAGGGGCCACATCGGGCCATCTCCAAAAGGTGCGATCGCTGCGCTATGATTGCGATAGTGACTGCCTATTAATCGGCATTGAACAAATTGGTGATATTGCCTGCCATACCGGGGAACGCAGTTGTTTTCATCAAGTTGAGGGCCACATTGCTGCACCTCCGGCAGATATGCTCTCCCAGGTATTTGAGGTGATTTGCGATCGCAGGGATAATCCCTCAGAAGAGTCCTATACGGCTAGATTGATTGCCGGTGGGGATAATAAAATTCTCAAGAAAATTGGGGAAGAATCGGCGGAAGTGGTGATGGCTTGTAAAGATGACGATGCCGATGCGATCGCTGGGGAAGTCGCTGATTTATTCTATCACTCTATGGTGGCTTTAGCAAAACATAATGTGGATTTGCGCGACGTTTATCGCAAGTTGCAACAGCGTCGGAAATAAGAAACGACTGAAGTGGCGACACCCGGCGGGGGTTTAAACCCCCGCCTAATAGCTAAAGTCGGTTAAAACCGACTAAAAACACCACAGTATAAGGCTATAAAAACTTACACACTCAAGGGTATGACTCCCCAGATTGAGCGTAGTCTGGGCCGAAAGGCTATAGTCTGCCTTAGCCCTCTAATAGAGAAGTAAGATCGAGTTTTAACAATCGGATTTGGTATCAGTCGGTTTCAACCGACTTTAGCTGTTAGGCGGGGGATTGATCCCCCGCCGGGTGTCGCCACCCCGCTCATCAAACTTGCGACTCACTCAACCGTTTTCGCTGCACCAACATCCGGTCAAGAACCTGTAAAATCCCAAGTACAACCCCCACACTAACCACTAATCCGGGCCATAATCCATCAGAAAGGGGACGGGGTAAATCTAACACCCATCCCCCTAGAATAGGGCCGATAAAATAACCGATCGCCCAACATTGAGAGTTCAGAGACAAATACACTCCCCGCAGCGAAACCGGGGCCATTTCTGCCACTAAAGAGGAGGCAGCAGGATTATAAACTACTATTGCGATCGCCAGAATCCCGAGGGCGATCGTTGCCGTAACTAAAGGCGAAGTTGAAATGGTTCCCGTAATGGCAATAAAAATAAATCCCACCGCCCATAAAATCCCGGAAATTGCCAAGGATTTGGAATGTCGCAAGTCTTTGAAGAATCGGGAAACAGGCAATTGCATCAAGATACAGAGGGCTAAATGCCAGGTAAATAATCCCCCAATTGTTCCGGCAGAAAATCCCCTGCCGCTGTCTTCGGATTCCACAAAATCACTGAGATATAGCGGCAGAGTCGTTTGAATTTGGGCGATATAGGTGGTAAAGATAATATTCACCAAGGCATATACCATTAAGGTGCGATCGCGAAAGGCACTCATCCATCCTTGCAACGGCGGTTTAGAAGAACCCTGCTGTCGTTCAGGTTCCGTAATCGCCATCCAAATTAACCCAAAAAACAGCAAAAATGAGGCAGAATCAATGATAAACAGTAACCGATATTCCCCGGTTACGGAAATCAAAAAACCGCCCCAAATCACCCCCAACTGTAACCCTAAACTATCTCCAAGTCGGGCCATTGCATAAGCTTCATGGCGTTGTCCCCCGGTGGTTAAATCCGCCACTACGGACTCAGTAGCAGGCCAATATAAGCCGATCCCAAATCCCATGAGAATATTCCCTAAAACTAGGATTTCAAACCCATTGGCAACGGTTAAGACTCCAGAGGCGATCGCGGAAATAATCGCCGCCCCCAGTAAGGTCCGTTTGCGGCCCCAATGGGGTGAATCCAGAGAGGAACCACAGACAATCCGCCCGACAATTCCGGCGATCGAACCAATGCCTAAAGCAAACCCCACCGCAGTTTTAGTTAATCCCACCTCATTGACGAAATATATCGGGGCATAAAACAACGTAAATCCACTGCCAATTCCCGACAACAACCGACCAGAAATTAAAACCCAAACTTGCAGGGGAAGTTTGGGCAACCAATCCAACAGGCGATTCCATAATCGTTTCATAGAGCTATCAAAAAAAATGTGATACCATACTTGAATCGACAATTGCCGACAAGCCATTACCGATAAATTTTTTAATTTATATTTCAGTGTAACCGATGATCCCCTGAACTAAATCTACAAAAATGTCGATTGACAAAAAAGAACTGATTAGACCTCTTGCAAAATTCTTTAAAGCCCCCCTTCTTAAGGGGGGTTGGGGGGATCAATCCTTTTTTTTGCAAGAGGTCTATTGCTAAAATAGCCCAACGAGTCCAGAAAGAACCCGATGCAGTCGAGGAAATATTAGACGCAACCTTAGCCGAAATTTACGAATCCCTCAAACAAGGGGAAAGCGTTTCCCTCAAGAATTTTGGCACATTTTACATTCGTCCAGAAGGAGAAACGAGCGTTTTCAAATTCAACCCGTCTCAACGGTTAAGAAAACTCTTCGGTTGGGCTTCAACCTATCGCGGAGAACTTTAAAGCCACATTTGGCAACACAAATTATATCATGTTTGCTCGATCACCCAGAGTGACCTAACCCCCCAACCCCCTTGCCTGCAAGGGAAGGGGGAGAAGAGGAAGAAATAGTTTTTCGGTTAATCCACCGGACTTGGTATGATCTAACCGGAACGAACTAACTCCTTAACCCTCGTCTGGTTGTTCTACAGTTTCAGCCTTAATAGTTTTGCGTCGGTCCTCTAACCATTGTTGTAAAATTAAAGCTGCTGCTTTCCGGTCAATTAATCCTTTATTGCGCGAGGGGGAAACATTTTGTTCAATCATCATTTGCTCGGCATAATAGGAAGTGAGGCGCTCATCTACAAACTCTACTGGTAAATTGAGTGCTGCCGAGAGACGTTTGCTAAATTTCTGAACCTGTCGCGCTTGAAATCCAATAGTACCATCCATTGAATAAGGCAAACCCACCACTAACACCTCCACCCTGCGTTCTTCAATAATCGCCTGAAGTTGACTGAGAGTATCGGCAAAAGATTTCCCTTCAATGGTGGTAATTCCTGTGGCAATTAAACCCGTGCCATCGCAACCGGCGACGCCAATCCGTTTGCGACCAATATCTAATCCAAGTGCTGAAATTTTTTGTGTCATTCCCTCTTAAAACCTGACAATAGCCCCGCAGGCTGAAGCCTGGGGCTATACGGACGAAGCCTGCCTACGCAGGCTATTAGGGTATTCCAAAAAATAAATCGTCCAAATTTGAGGGTTAAGCACCTAACAAGACTGTATTAGCCCGCGCAGGCGGGCTTCGTCCGTGTAGCCCCACCCTTTAGGGTGCGGGGTTTTTGGAGATTTTATTTTTTGGAGTTCCCTTAGAGAAAACAGGTCTTTGACAACCGGATTTGAGATGAGTGGTCGAGTCATTAGCCAGATGTCTGACTAATGACCCAGACTCTAACTTAGGGTATCATCCTCCAAGGTCATATCCAATTGATCACTGGGGAGCAAGGGACCGATCTCTTCAATCGAGGATTGGGAGGGTTCTTGTTTCCCAACACCTGTGGAGGGAGAGGGGGGCTGGGATAGCCAAGACATCCGGCTGGGAATGGGTTTGCGAGTGCCTTGTAACCCTTGCAGGACTTCGGATAATTGCAATTCCAGAGACACCGGCTTAGATTCGCGCAGTTTGTGCCACACTGATCGCGACATCAGTAAGCTGTGGGAAATCCGCTGGGCACCGATTTGCTGCAAATATTCTTCCCGTTCTGGTTGATAGTCTGCGGAAGCTAACAGCAGGGATTGGGCCGGTAATTCTTGGACAATCCGGGCCATTTGAGCCAGCAGTTCGGGATATAACCAGGTGTAAGCGGGATGAACCGTTAATTCCGCCACATGGGGTTGAGACCCATTGCGACTGAGGCGGACTTGAAAATAGCCGATCGCCGCTTTGCGTTGGGGTTCAAACACATAACCACTGACAGTTTCGGTTTTATGCAGCCATTGGCGGATGCCTTGAACCACGGCACCCACTAAACTGGTATGAAAATCCTGGATATGGCGATCGAACACTTGACGCACCAAAGGCGGCATCGCCGCAGTATCCAGTTGATACAGCAGTTGAGCATCCGCATTACTCACCGGCATCAAATTGGGTAAATCCGGTTCTCGTTGGGCCAACTGTTCCAACAATTCCGGGGCGATCGCCCAATAGGTCATCTGCGCCAACGGCTGAAACCCATTATGCCGATATAGCGCTAATTCATCTTTTTCATTGACATCCACTTCTAGCAGCCACATCCGCGCTTCCCAGATGGACTCTAAGCAATGGCGGATCAGTTGGGACCCAATTCCCAATTTTGCCGAACTGGGGGGAACCACCACCCGGTCCACGCGCCAAGTGCTGCGGGTATGATTAAACGGTGAAATCTGAATCGCACCCCGAATTTTGCGATCGTCTTGGGCGACTCGAACGCACAACCGATTTTGGAGGGGATTGGGAAACAGACTCAGCAACTTCAGGGGCCAATACCAGCGCCGCACCGTATCCATTTGAGTCCCAATATCCAGGGACCCATTGTCAACAGAACTGCTGGGACTGCCCGCCTCAATTTCAGTCGCGTTAGCAAGTTCTGCCACCGTTTCCAGGTCGCGGTATTGCAGAGGGCGGATCGTCAGAGTTTGATTTTGGGGCAGGTGTGAGGTCATTTTGGAGGGACTGTTTATTCAACATAGCTTGACAGCACCGTGCAGAAAGCTTTCTAGGCTTTGCAACCCTCGTGGAACAGCACAGGTGGCTATCGTTCACCCTGCCCGATCGCCCCCCTCCCGGAGGAAGGCAGAAGATCGGCGCTGTTCCTTCCTCCGTTATAATCCATCGCTGTTTTAGGCTTGAGATTTCCGGCCCGGACGAATCAACACCACAGGGGTCTGCTCATCGGCATTCCCGGCAGGATTGCTTCGTAAGGATTGCTCTAGTACATCAGTAGAAAGCTCGGAGGAGGCTGCTAATATCTTAACTGCTTTTAAATCGTTCACATCTACGATAGCAGCAGATAATCCCGTCTGTTGTTTGATGGTATCGACGACTCCCTGGGGATTCTCGGGACCCAGGACAATAAATTGATCGTAGGGAGGCAGGGTCCCGGTAACGTCATCAATCAGTCTAGCCTGTTCTCCAGCAAGTTGGTAAAAGACCCCAGGTTTGCCAAAGACTTTGGCGATCGCCCCAATGAAAAAGGCCAAGGCAACCCGCACAGGTCCCTCAATATCCACTAAGGTCTGCAATCCGCAGGCGGTGGCTAAACTAGAGGTCGGCAAGAAGAAATAACAGAGGCGTTTGGCGACAAATCCGGGTTTAACGGTACTCGGATGATGCCAACGGTCCTGCATAATCGCCACCGGGGTTTCCCCAATGGTCACGATATCCCCAGGTTGAGCATGAGGCATTACATACCGCTTGACGATATCCACGGGATCATCCAAGTTGGTCAATAAATGGGTTTTAATCGGTAATATTTCCGAACCCGCTTCGGGAATTTTGCGCCAGTTGGTAGATTCCGAGGGGTCTGGATATTTGAAGGGCACGACCACATGACGAGTTTTGGGAATGCGGCCCTCGGGTCCATAAGTAACATAAGTGACGGCAATCCAAGCGGCTTTCAGGCGATCGAGGTTCGGTCCCTGAATATCAACGGCCACTTTCATGCGAGTTTTTTTGCCAATTTTGACAATATAGCCAAACCAGTAGTTATCATCCCGGGATTTTTCATCCGGGTGCATGGGAATCACTTCAGTGCGGGTGGTGATTCCTTCTAGGCTACTGCCGGAGAGGAGTTTGACCTCCGTATGGACTTCCGGCACCATCAGTTCTAGGGTGGAGGTGCGGTTAATCAGTTCCAGTTCCCCAATCAGGTGACGGCGTTCCGGGGAGAGGACTTCTTCGTGCCACTCTCCCGGGGTCAAATCCAGTTGATTTCCGGGTCTTTTGCGGTATTGGTATTCGATGGCAGCGGCAGCGGCTCCCAGGACCAATGCTGCCGCGCCGAGTGTGATTCCGATGGTGGTTGCGATCGCCACAAGTTTCCCCCTGTTCTCAAAATGTACAAAAATCGCGCAGGTAGCCGGTGCATTCCGGGCAATCCTAGGCTGAAGTAAGCTAAAAAATGTTTACCACGGATATTTCCCTGGCGATCGGCTGATTTCCGGATCCGCCACCGACGCCCCTCACCCGAAATCCCTCTCCCAGGGGGAGAGGCACTTCTATAGCAGTCCTAAATCAGTTGTGGAAGACCCTCACCCCAAACCCCTCTCCCAGAACGGGAGAGGGGCTTTGAAAAGTACCTCATCAGTCCGGGAACTACTATAGCTCCCCTTCTCCCATTTTGGGAGAAGGGGTTGGGGGATGAGGGTCCGGTAGAGACAGCTTTCACCCTAAATCCCTCTCCCCCTGACAGAGGCACTTCTAGCTCCCCTTCTCCCATTTTGGGAGAAGGGGTTGGGGGATGAGGGTCCGGTAGAGACATTCACATCATTGAGATCCACCACCGACGCCCCACTCCTTCCCAAACAAAACAGTGATGATTTCCAGACAAGGGATTAATTTTACTCAATTTCTCTACATTTAGCGCTTTTTCTCTGGACTTGTCCTATATTTAGGAGGCAGCAACCCTGATGCTGCAAATCTGCCCCCTACCGGACTGCATCTCATTAAAATGTAACAAGCCTATTTTTGCTAAAAGATTTGTAAACTAATATGAAGCGTTTTCTGAATATCAGAATATTTTAGATTCCAATGAAGCAACTTGTAACTGCTGAACGTCTGTGCCTGATTAGCCATACCCTATCAATGGCCTTTGGACTTGCCGGACTCCTGCTGGTATTACCCAATCCCGAATTCATCGTCAACCTGTCCGAATTCGGTCAGAAAGTCTTTCAATGGAGCATGGCTGGAGGGGGAGTCTCCTATATCATCTTAGGGGCTGCGGCAGTCGCCCTTTATGCCTATAGAGAACTGGGAACGCGATTGTGGTTAACCTTTATGGTCCCTGCGGTGGTTCTATCCCTCGGGAGTGAACTGCTGGGGACCAGTACCGGGTTCCCCTTCGGACACTATCAATATTTGAGTGGCTTAGGCTATAAAGTTGCCGGATTAGTGCCGTTTACGATTCCCCTGTCCTGGTTTTATATGGGACTCGTCTGCTATGTTTTAGCCCGTGCGGGATTAGAATCGATTCAATTGCCGACCTGGGTTAGACAGATCGGGGCGATCGCGATCGGTGCACTCCTCCTCACCGCCTGGGACTTCGTACTCGACCCCGCCATGAGTCAAACCCAATTCCCATTCTGGCAATTCCAAGAAGAAGGAGCCTTTTTCGGAATGCCTTACCGCAACCTCACCGGATGGATGGGAACCGGCGCAATCTTCATGACAGTTGCCGCCTTCTTTTGGGGGAAAGCACCGATTAGATTATCCCGTTCACAATTAGGATTACCATTAATCACCTACATTGTTAACTTTGCCTTTGGTGCCATCATCACCTTAGTGGCATTAGATTCCCGCTTCGTGATTCCCACTTTACTCAGCATGGTTCTGGGAGTGGTTCCGGCGGTGGTGTTATGGTGGATTGCCTCTCCTTTAGAAGCAGCAGAAACCGAGGAGGCGATCGATCCGATTCCGGCAAACACCCTCTCTCAAGTCTCCCTACCCCCCGTAGAAGTCGCCGCCAAATAACCCTCCATTGCTTGTAAAATTAAAAGGTGTGTTATGGTCCAACCATAGCGCGCCTTTTTTAGTCCAGTGATAGCGGTAGATTGACCGAAGATTTGGTAGCTTGTTCTATGAGTGAAAATTTGCATCAAATGACCAATGCTGAACTCAAACAATACCTGTCTCAGAATCGCCATGAAGAAGAGACATTCCGGGAAGCATTGCAAGTGTTAATCAGTCGGCGTAATTCTGAAACAGTTCGCTACCCTTATCCTTTCGATTTAGCCAATCCTGAACGTGAAATCACCGCTATTTTGAAAGACAAAATCAATTTAACCGATTCATAAATGATTAACGCAAGAGATGAGAGAGCGTCGTTCCAACAACAGTAAGACAAACTAGCTTTCTTGACTAACAAATTACAAATGACAAACGACCAATGACCCTTGTCTATAATTTATGTTTAAAACCATAGCCATTGAAAATTTTAGAGGATTCCAATCCTTTAAACTAGAAAACTTGGGTAGAATCAATTTATTAGTTGGGGAAAATAACAGCGGTAAAACCTCTATCTTAGAAGCCGTTGAGGTGCTCTGCTCTCGGGGGACGGTCGAGACCCTGATCAAAGTGATGAACAGAAGAGGGGAATATTTAGAAGGGGAAGAGGATGGCTTGAATCAGCGAGAACGGGTTTTTGAAATTCGCCATCTATTTTATGGACATGAAATTGAACCCAATCGGATTTTTTCAATTTCTGGAAATACGGAAGATAGTACGGAAACCTTGTCAGGATTAGTTCAATTCAAAAATGGCCCAAGGGAGCATGAACCTCCTGGTGGCTATCAAGTCTATCCTCTTGATGATTTGGCGTTATTAGATAAGTTGGCGTTATTAATAGATGAGGGGAATGAACTAGAGTTTCAACTTAAATGGCATCGGGGACAAGAAAGGGAACAACGCAAAATTATTTTATTATTTTCTGGGGGTCTTCCTGTTAATTCTCTTCACTATGAGACCAGCAGACTGAGTGATTCAGGACCCCCAAAAAGCCGACTCCAATTTGTAAACTCATCATCT
This sequence comes from Oscillatoria sp., assembly GCA_011390515.1. Lineage (GTDB taxonomy): Bacteria > Cyanobacteriota > Cyanobacteriia > Cyanobacteriales > Laspinemataceae > Laspinema. The sequence continues at coordinate 456 of JAABSJ010000024.1, read as the reverse complement.
TTAACCAAAGAAAAGATGATTGATTTATTTGAAAAAATTGTATTAAATCCTGAAGAAAATCTGGTACAGGAAGCCCTCCAAATTGTTGAACCGCGAATTGAGCGCATTGCGTCAGTGAGGTCTCGAATTAATAGAAACTCAGACTCACGGGGGGGATTTGTGGTGCGTCTTTCAGATAGCGATCGCCGGGTACCGATTGGGAGTATGGGAGATGGCATTTGGCGGATTTTAGGTATTGCCTTAGCAACTATCTGTGCAGAAGGGGGTGTTTTATTAATTGATGAAATCGATACAGGACTTCACTTTACTGCGCTTTCTAAAATGTGGGAAATGATTTGGAAAACCGCTATTCGATTGAATGTTCAGGTTTTCGCCACCACCCATAGTAGTGATTGTTGGATGAGTCTTGCAACGATTGCTAATCAGGAATCAGACGGTCAAAATGGAATTAGGATT
>JAABSJ010000241.1 GCA_011390515.1 Oscillatoria sp. | reverse complement strand
TGGGTTTCTTCCCGAATACAACATCCCATGCATTGGCAGTAGTTCCCGCTGCCACACTCGCGAATGCTTCGAATAACTCTATGGTTACTGCTCCCCCGACAACCCCTGCCGGAACGAGCATTGGGCAAAATACTCCGCCCAGCAAGACAATGCCAGCACCGATAATTAATCTAGCCCCTGGTCCGAGTCCCTCCATATTCCCACCCCCATGAACAATCCCAACACTACCTCTGTTTTGTGCCGATCGCCTATTATTCCCCAAGGTAAATCCGACAATACCTATCAGAAACCGCCTGAATCAAGGCGCACCCTTTAAATTTCCCCTCAATCCTTTCTGAGCATGGTAGCATTGTTTCTATCCGTCGCAAAATTTTGTAATAAAAATTTACAAACCGCCCTAATAGTCCTGTCCTGACTTGCGACTTTCACAACAATAAGATTGTTTTTAGTCTTTCAAGCGAACAGCAAGTTTTCGATCGCACATCAAGCCAAGAAACCGGGTTTCTTCTATCTGATTATTCAGACAAAAGTTATGGCAGAAACCCGGTTTCGCCGAGTCGCGGGTGCAAAAGAAACCGGGTTTCTTGAATTAGCGCTTTCACTGCCGGAATCATTCCTCGGCTTTTAGAGATCGAAAGAACTCTCAAAATTCCAGTAATCCGATCAGAGGTATTGCTGACAATCATCATAGCCAGCCTTGATCGCGCAACCCTTTCAAGTCTTCTGGAAATTCAGGGACATCGGAATGAATGCCAATCCCGCGATCGGTTGACGATTGTTGAAATTGAATTTGATTCATTCTGGTGATGCGGCTGGCTTTACCCCTGCTGATTTTTTATTGTTGAAAAAGCATGATGGCAATTTTAACCCTAAATTTGACCTCCGAGAAGCCGATGGGTTTTAATAGACCTCTTGCAAAAATCCGGATTGATCCCCCCAACCCCCCTTAAGAAGGGGGGCTTTTTAGAATTTTGCAAGAGGTCTAATATTTCATCAAAAATGACTAGGTTCCTAATGATTATATAAGAGAATTTTGCTGATAGTTTAACCCGAATTAGCGAGCAAGGGTATTCCAAAAAATAAATCATCCCAATCCAATTATTAATGACATAACAAGACTCTTGAATCTGGCTTCGTCAGGCTTCGTCCTGTGAGCCTCCACCCTTTAGGGTGCGGGTTTTGGATATTTTTTTTTGATTTCCCTGATTGAAGCTAATTTTAAAATTGATAGAGTCCGAGATAATATTCAGGGGTTCAAGAGTTTATTTGATAAAAAATGGGGGTAATTAATGCGGGTTTACTCAAATAAAGCTTGGTTTACGCGGTCAGACTTCAGGGGAATTTTGCTGCCTTAACCCATTGTCCAGAAGGGATAGACAAGGGTCTTGACATTCCGACAGTTTTATGATTAAAAATGGCAAATAATTGGAAATCTGTAAGAAAAAAGCGGGGTGCTTCTTCGGGGTGGGGGAGATTAGGGTTTAGGCGGTGAGGAGAGCTTGTTTCGGGGGGTTAAATCTCTGATAAAATTGGGGATCAATTCAGGAAGTCTATCTAGTCGGCGCGATCGCCCTTGTGGGGATTGTCCGGCGATCGCCAGCCCATCGGTATTTAGGCAGCCCGACGATCGCATCGCCTACCCAACCCACTAGAGCCAGACCCTCCTAGCCCGCTAAAAATTTCGAGTTGCATAGATGAAATCTTACCTAGCTGCCGCGATTCAAATGACCAGCGTGCCGGACCTTGCCAAAAACTTGGCTCAGGCAGAAGAACTGATCGATCTGGCTGTACGCCAGGGTGCCGAGTTAATCGGGTTACCGGAGAATTTTTCGTTTTTGGGAGAGGAATCCGACAAGATCCTCCAAGCTGAAGCGATCGCCGTTGAAAGCGAAAAATTTATCAAAACAATGGCCCAGCGGTATCAAGTCACCATCCTCGGGGGTGGCTTTCCGGTGCCGGTGAATCAAGGTCAAGTGTACAACACCGCCATCCTGGTAGAACCCAATGGACAGGAAGTGGCACGGTATCAAAAAGTCCATCTATTTGATGTCAACGTTCCCGATGGGAACACCTACCAAGAATCGATTACGGTGAAAGCCGGAGAGGTGTTCCCCCCGATTTACCAGTCCGAGAAACTCGGCACTCTGGGATTATCAGTCTGCTATGACGTGCGCTTCCCCGAACTGTATCGCCATCTTTCTTACAAAGGGGCAGAAGTTTTATTTATCCCGGCTGCCTTTACCGCTTATACCGGCAAAGATCATTGGCAGATATTGCTGCAAGCGCGGGCGATTGAGAATACCTGTTATGCGATCGCCCCAGCGCAAACCGGGCGGCACTACGGCATGAGATATTCCCACGGTCACGCCCTAATTATCGACCCCTGGGGCGCAATTTTAGCCGATGCCGGAGACAAACCCGGAGTGGCGATCGCCGAAATCAGCCCCTCGCGCCTCGAACAAGTCCGTCGGCAAATGCCCTCCTTGCAACACCGAGTCTTTATTTAACTCAGCGGTCCTCGCATTTGAACCCGTAACCCCAGTTGCAGAAGGCATTTGGCGATTTTACCCCTCGTCCTTTAGTCTGAAAACCCCTCGCTGATTATAGTAACCATAAGATATTTTGCGATCGGACTGGCTCCTTATGGGAAGACAATAAGAAGACAATCAATCAAGACTGACCCTTTCGGATCACCACCGGGATCAAGATTCTGATCATGACTTGGAAACTGGATTTCTGGAGTCAAAAGCGTCAGTCTTGTAAACAAACCAGGTACATTAGACAGGACGAGTTCTGCAAAATAAATGGCAGAGAGCCTTACATGGGTGAATTCCCTCACCCCAACACTGTTTCATTCCTTCCTTGACCAAACTCTACCCCTGCTGGCAACGGCTGGGACCGAAGCGGCCCCAGCCGCTCACTCGGTGAAAGTAGACGAAGCCATCGTCGTAGCGGGAGTGCTACTGAGTTTAGTCGTCATTTACCTAGCCAGCAAAATAGGGGGCGAGATTTGTTCACGGATTAACCTACCCCCGGTCTTAGGTGACCTTGTGGGCGGTGTCATCGTGGGGGTTTCCGTCCTCAAGCTGATTGTTTTCCCCGAAGGCGGGGAAGATGGCAGCAGTTCGCTGATCATGAGCCTTCTGCAACGCACCACCAGTTTAGAACCCGAAGCCATTGTTGCCACTTTTACCGCCCAGAGTGAAGTGATTGCAATTCTGGCCGAACTCGGGGTAATTATTTTGCTGTTTGAAATTGGTCTGGAATCAGAGCTCAAAGAACTGATTAAATATGGACCCCAAGCAGCAGTGGTAGCCGTGATTGGGGTTGTCTTGCCCTTTGGCGCGGGCACCTTGGGCTTAATTAGCCTGTTTCACGTTGCCACTATCCCGGCTATTTTTGCAGGGGCGGCCCTGACTGCCACCAGTATCGGGATTACCGCCAAGGTTCTGGCAGAAATTGGCCGTCTGGGTGACAAAGAAGGCCAGATTATTATTGGCGCAGCGGTTCTGGATGATATCCTCGGGATTATTGTCTTGGCCGTCGTCGCCAGTTTAGTCAAAACCGGCGAAATCGAAGTCACCAATATTGCCTATCTGATTGTCAGTGCCGGTGCGTTCCTGATCGGCGTGATTATCTTGGGTCGCTTTCTGAGTCCCTATTATGTGGCGTTTGTCAAAGAACTCAAGACCCGTGGACCCTTGCTAATTACGGCTCTAATTATTGCCTTTGTCCTCTCTTATGTGGGTGCAGCGATTCGATTAGAAGCTATTCTCGGGGCCTTTGCTGCCGGGTTAGTGTTAGGGGAAACGGAAACACAGCAGGAACTGGAGGAACAGGTGGTTCCCCTGGCAGATTTCTTTGTCCCGATTTTCTTCGTGGTTGTCGGTGCCAAAACAAATCTGGGAGTGCTCAATCCGGCGATTCCCAGCAATCGTGAAGGGCTGATTATTGCCGCCTTTCTGATTGTGGTGGCGATTATCGGGAAGGTCCTGGCTGGGTTTGCCGTTTTTGGTCAACCGGGCATCAACCGACTGGCGATCGGCATCGGCATGGTTCCCCGAGGGGAAGTTGGATTAGTCTTTGCTGGGGTGGGAGTCGCCAGTGGCGCACTTTCTCCGTCCCTAGAAGCGGCGATCATTATGATGGTGATTCTAACCACGTTTGTAGCGCCCCCGTTGTTACGAGTTGCCTTTAAAGATCCAGTACCTGAACCGGAAAGTGTGGGATCTGCTCCGAAATGAGCGATCGCTTTTCACTCTGAATCGGGATTGTCGGGTGCGTCAGAGCGAAAGGTTACCCGTTGTAATGTAAAAGTTCTGACGCACCCTATCCACTCTTTCTGAAGGGTTAGCATTAATTTTAGATGCGTTATTTGATGATTTTTTAGAGAAAACTGCTGTGGGCAATTATTCTTGCATCGATACTATGACAACTGAAACAAGATAGGGGTATAGCAATGCTTGCTATACCCCTGGAGTGCGAGCATCTTGCTCGCTAATTTGAAATTCGTTCTATTTTAGAGTTCCCGAACGGGAAAAATTAGCCAACTTTTACTTCAGTTGTCTTCACATCCTTCGCCCCATAAACCCCACGAGCAATTCCCACCACTCGATCTAAATCAGCTTGGGAAGGAATTTCTCCTTTGAATACTACGGTACTGCCAGTTTGGGCGATCCACAGGCGTTCAAAATCAGCGGTACTGGGATTTTCATCCAGGGCTAGGGCAACGCGCTTGGCGAGGCCGCTATCATCATATTCACCATTTAATCCTAACCGTTCTGGGGGAATATCCGGCTTTTGGGGGGCGGCAGGAACGGAATAGTTCTGTGCGGGAGCAGAAGGATTTGAGGCTGGGGGTGCTTGCACCGTTGTTTCTTTAGATTTGTCCGGTTTTCCGAGATTGAATAATTTTTGTAACAAACCCATTTGTCATTGACTCCTAAATTTTCAAGGGTTTCCAGATTTTATGCGAACTTCAGAGTGGTTCTATTCCATCTCTAGGAGGATTTCTCAATCAACGGTTACCGTAAACTGTTAGAAATCCGGGTTCGCTTCCATCCTATCGTTTGATAGTCGCTATCATTGTAGCCTCGTTAACTCCCCAGCACCCTAGCACCGACGAGGGCCGGGGTGGGGAATTAGGTCCCTGGGTGGAGAGACTGAGGCATTTTTCGCGGGAGATGCTGGGGATCCGGAAAAATGACCGCCCTCCCAACTCCAGTCTGGATGCGCCTCAAATGAAAATCGCCGACTCGGGGTAATTTTAGAACTGGGTCAGGGTTCGGGATTTATGAATCTGGAACCCTTACGGGCTTTGCTGTTCCAGTTAAGGATGGAGGGTCAGTGGCCCCCAGGAGCAATGACCAGAGTTGAGGATTTTGTTAAAAAATTGGGGTTACCCGGCAGGTCAGGATAAAATGAGCTGGCATAGACTGAATGGAATACAAAAAATAGTAGCGATCGCCCTGGTGGTGTCGCGGATGTCCTATGAAACATACTCTGTCTGTTTTGGTGGAAGATGAAGCCGGTGTTTTGAGCCGGATCGCCGGACTGTTTGCGCGTCGCGGTTTCAATATCGAAAGTCTGGCGGTGGGTCCAGCAGAACAATTAGGCATTTCTCGGATTACGATGGTGGTCCCCGGGGACGATCGCGTGATTGAACAGCTTACGAAACAACTCTATAAGCTGATTAACGTGATCAAGGTGCAGGATATCACTGAGACTCCCTGTGTGGAACGGGAGTTGATGCTGTTGAAGGTGAATGCCAATAGCAATAACCGCGCCGAAATTGTGGAACTGGCTCAAATTTTCCGGGCGCGAGTGGTAGACGTGGCGGAAGATTCTCTGATTATTGAAGTCGTCGGAGATCCGGGTAAAATGGTGGCGATCGTCCAGGTCCTCGCCAAGTTCGGCATCCGCGAAATTTCCCGCACAGGTAAAATTGCCCTCACTCGCGAATCCGGGGTGAATACGGAGTTTCTCAAGTCGTTGGAAGCGAAAATGTTTCCAATTTCTTAATGCCGGTGTAGGCAATTCATCGAAATCGGATAAAAAAACCAGTGGGTTTATGGAATCTGTGCGAGTTGCACGGACTTCAATAACCCACCCTCGAAGCGATCGCCTGTTTATTTGAAGGCGATCGCTAAATTTTTTTTCTCTAAATCAACTCAAAAAATTGGTATAACCTCTCAAGGCGCACTTGTGAATCATCCCGCCTCAAGGAACGGTGATAACCGATCGCGCCTTATGCTGCCTGTTGTTGTTGTTGTTTCACAACCAACCATTTCCCCGTGTCGGGGTCGCGATAGGTCATAAACGGATTCTGTCGGAGTGGTTTGGTTTGGTTCGCCATTGCAAAAACCTCCCTCAGTTGGCTCTATATTTATATTATTCTGGAAATAACGAGGGAACCGTGATGAAACCGCCCCCAAGATACGATCGCGATCGCATCTTTCCGGTACCTGGCACACTGACAAAACTCGCAAAATAAGTATTTTCTACGGATGACGACTCCCTATTGACCAGGTTATCCTAAAATCAGCTAACAAGCGGGACTTTGGTGCGACTTCCGGAAATAACCTGTGAAGTTAGACTCTACAAGTCGTGCCGTGACTCCCCTTGTTAGCGCCTTTTAAAACAGGACTGCTTTAACGTGGACGCCCAGTGGACAAAACAGGTTTCCCAAATTGAACGGCAAGATTTAGTCATGTTTATTAATGCCTGTCTCTCTTGTACGGGACAGCGCGAATTTTATAGTCATCACAACAGTCAGGGTGTTTCTATTGATTTTTTGCATGACTATATCTTAGGCAATTATCGGTTATTATACGCCCGCACCTTAGCCGCAGGCATCAATCATTTTAATCGCGCCCAAATCATTTTAAAACTGTTGGCAACGGGACGGGATACCCCACCAGAACATCGTCAGGAGGAAGGGGCGTTAATTGCGGCTGCTTTAAATCAATTGCCCCCCCAACGGGCGTGGAAAGTTTTAGCAGAAATTCGTCGCCGGGGAATCAATAACCGGCGCAGTCGGGCAATTGTGAGAGATTATATCCAATCTCGCCGGGACATCAGCTTTCAAGCGGTGAAATATCGCGCCAAATTACGGGCAGTTGCGATTCATAATCATCTCAAATTAGAGACAGAACTGGCAGCATTTTTATTTGACCCGACGAAAATAAAAGCCTATCAAACGGAGATTTTCGAGGATTTTCGGAAAGCGAAGTACAATCAAGAGGCGATTTATGGCTTACCCTTAACCGTTGCCGAAGGATTTGCCGCTCAACATGGAATCAAACGTGAGATTTTCCTCGATCGCATTCAGGAACAGATGACACCGGGGGAAAAATTACGCTTGCAAAAAACAGCCAATCGAGGGAAACAAGAAATTGCTGTAGATTTAGGCCAGATGCCCTTGACAAAATTGGCTCTGTATGTGCTATCGTTATCCCGGGCAGAACGAGGCGATCGCTTTGCTATCCTAGATGACGCCCTGGACAGCGCCGCCCGTCGCACTTTACGACGCTCTCCCCTGCATCTGGGACGAGTCGCCACAGTCCTCGATTGCAGTTATTCCGCCTCCGGTTCCTCGGAAAAGCGGCGGCGTCCCCTGGGAATTGCCTTAGCTGCCCATTATCTGCTAAAAGCCGCAGCGCAAGAGTATCGGGCATTTTGGACCATCCCGGGAACCGAGGCGCTGTTGGTCACTCCTCGGGGACAAACGGACTTAGCAACGCCGGTATTAGATGCCTTGGAATGGGGGGCGGATTTAATTGCGATCGTCTCCGATGGCTGGGAAAACGACCCTCCCCGAGGTGCGGCACAAGTGCTGGAAATTTATCGCACTAAGTTAGATATTCAGGGACGGACTGCTATTGTTCATTGTAATCCTGTGTTTGATTCCGATGACTTTTTATTACGCAGTCTCACTCCAGCGATTCCCACCGTGGGATTGCGGGAAGCGGAGGATTTGCCGACCCTGCTGGGATTTGCCCGCTTTGCCGAGGGGACTGCGGAATTAGCGGATTTGGAAGCATATCTCGCGGCTAAAGTGAGGCAATTGTTAGGGGAGGAACAGGAGCGGTAATTGTATAAGGCCCGCAGGCTGAAGCCTGGGGCTATACGGACGAAGCCCGCCTGCGCGGGCTAAGAAAATTTTGATAATAGGATGGGGTATGAGCAATAAAGTATCATTGTTGGAGAAATTATCTTTGCGCGGGTTAGAGATTGCGCCATCCCAGGTGTATGGAGGGATTCGGTTGGTGCCGTTGTTGCGATCGCATTTCCGCCGGGATTTACGCCTGCGACAGCGCCGTTACCGGGAAGATTTCTCCTCGGTTGCAGTGGAGGGAAAGATGCAGGACCCGGAGATGAGCTATATTTCCTATATTCCGCATGGGTTGGTGTTGTCCTGGGACGAGGGGACAACGGATGTGGCATTCGGGACGCAATTGCAGGGACGGGATGGCAAAGTTGTCGATTATGGTTGTGGGAAAGTGCGACTGATGCACCGGATGGCGAAACGGGAAAGCGAGAATTCCCTGAGATTTCTGCCCTTGCATTTAGCAATGGAGGGATTTTTGGGGATGTTCTTTGCGGGACCGGCGATCGCATGGCAGGAGTATTCCCGGCAAGTGCTATCCGAGGGATTGGGTTCGCGGGGGGAGATGTCATACAGTGGACGGGCAGTCGGGGGATTTGCCGACGCCTTGCGGGTGTTTGAAATTCACGAGAATCAAGTGGGAGTGTTGGTGTTTGTTGCCGATGCGAT
>JAABSJ010000240.1 GCA_011390515.1 Oscillatoria sp. | reverse complement strand
TTGCCGAAGGTGATGCAGTTGTTACCGAAGGTGATGATGCCGTTGCCGAAGGTGATGCAGTTGTTACCGAAGGTGATGTGCCGAAGGTGATGCAGTTGTTACCGAAGGTGATGATGCCGTTGCCGAAGGTGATGCAGTTGTTACCGAAGGTGATGATGCCGTTGCCGAAGGTGATGCAGTTGTTACCGAAGGTGATGATGCCGTTGCCGAAGGTGATGATGCACTCGAAGGCAGCGATGGTGACGATAACCTTGAAGGTGATGATGCCGACGATCTGCTCATGAGTGGCAATAACTACCTAGAAGGCGGTAATGGCAAAGACACCATGATTGGCGGTCTTGGTAACGATACCCTGATGGGTGACAATGGTAATGACTTCCTCTGTGGTGTCGCCGGAGATAACTACCTAGAAGGTGGGAATGGCAAAGATACCCTGATTGGCGGAATCGGAAATGACATCCTCATGGGTGGCAATGGAAAAGACTTACTGATTGGCGGCGATGGTGACGATACCCTGTATGGTGGGTCTAGTAAAGATACCCTCGTCGGTGGTAAAGGTGCAGATGTCTTTATCTTAGATGCTGATGTTCTCCTCGACGATATGGAAGAGGGTGAAGACGGCGAAGAAACCGAGAAAACTGCCCGCAAGAAAGCCAAAAAGCAAGACGTGATTTTGGACTTCAATGCCGAAGAAGGTGACGTCATCAAGTTTGCCGGTGCAACCTTCGGAGTCAACAATCTCTCTGATTTGTTTGATGCCAATACGACTACGGACGATTTAGGAATTTCCTCGTCCACGATGGAGTCCGGACAGATTGTTTCCACGATTACCTTTAGTGCGGAATACTCCCTGACAGTGTTCTCGCAAGTGGAAATTACCGAAGAGAGCTTTATGCTGATGTAAGGTCAATCTGAACTGGAACCTGTAGAATCCAGTAATCGATAGACAAGGCGATCGCACCCGTATCAAACCGGGTGCGATTTCTTTTTGGGATTTGCATAAAAAAAATTCTGCATTAGAAGTTGGGTAGAATTATTCAAGCCCCCCTGGAACTAAATATTTATTCCTCTGGCCTCTCCCTTCTTAAGGGGGACGGGAGGGGGATCTAAGGGGGGTTGGGGGGATCTCTTCTAAAAGATTTTGAAGAGTTTATTGTTCGGAGTTCCCTTTGTACCGCCTTAGTCCCTACATCCTCCTTCCGTTAAAATTGAGACAATCCCACCGCCAACCCTGCCGCTATGCGCGAAAATCAACTCAAACGCAAACTCCAACGAGGAGAAACCGTTCTCGGCCCTTTTATCAACTGTCCCTATCCTGCCTTTATCGAAATTTGTGGTCATGCCGGATTTGACTTTGCCGTGATTGACCTAGAACATGGCCCTTTACATATCCTCGCTGCGGAAGACCTCTGTCGCGCTGCGGATTCCGTGGGACTGGCCCCCATCGTCCGGGTTTCTAAAAACGATGCCTCTCAAATTCAGCGTGCCCTTGATATTGGTAGTGCCGGGGTCCAGGTCCCTCAAATCGCAACCCAAGCTGATGCTGTCACGGTGATTCAGAGTGCCAAATATCACCCAGTCGGGACCCGAGGTCTCTCCTTCGGCACTCGCGCCGGTGCCTACACCTCTGCTGGCACAAATATCACCGATCGCCTCAATGCCGAATCCCTGGCGATCGTTCATGTCGAAGGTCAAACCGGCATCCAAAACTTAGCCGAAATTGTCACTGTTCCCCAGATTGACGTGATTTTTCTCGGTCCTTATGACCTCTCCCAATCCCTGGGAATCCCCGGTCAAGTTGAGGATCCCCGGGTTGTGGACTTGATGAAACGTGCCGTCACAACCATTCGCGATGCAGGCAAGGCAGTCGGAACCTTTACCACCACGCCGGAAAGTGCGAAACAGTGGATTGATGTCGGGGTGCAGTATATTGGGTTAGGCATGGATGTTAGCATATTCTTCAAAGCCTGTCAGTCCTTAGTCAAAGCAGTTCGAGGTTAAAGACACTTTCTTTAAAAAATCTGAAATCTATCGGGACTGGTGCAGTCCTGTTGCACTATGGAATCATGGCCCGTTCTGCGATCGGGTCTGTCCTCTTTCTTTCCGTTCTCTCCCCTAATATTAGGAGTATAATCCATTATGTTATATGACGTTCCCGGTCGGGCTGACCCCATCGTGAGTAGCGACCTCCTCGAACAGTGGAATCAAACCATACAAAAGGCTTATGATCGCCTGGGTAACTGGAAAAATCGCTTTTTAACCCTCGACCCCAGTACCCTCAAAAATCCCGTCCGCGCCCCGATTAAATGGTTTGGCGACCCTGCCGAACCCGCATTCTGTCTGGATGAACCCACCGCTAAACAGTTGTGCGATTGGGGGGTCCCAGGGCGGCATATTCTGCACAATGAATACTGTGAATATCGAATCATCGAGAAACCCGATGCCACGGGAAAAATGCGCCCGAAGCGCGTGCAAGTCACCACCGAACTGCGAGAATACTGGACTTGTATTGCGAAATTCGACCCCGTGGCAGTTCGGGCAATGGTGGAGAATGTCCTGGGATTTCTCCCCAGTTGGGAAGCACTCTATGGAGTCAGCAACCCCACTCTACTCAGTCCCAGTCAGCGAGAAATCGCCTTTTCTCGACTGGTGTCCGGTCACGGCAACAACCAGGAGTTGGTCTCTGCCGGGGTTCCTGAGCAACCGACTGGGGCGTTAAATCAAGACAATGCGCTGTTTATGACCCATCCGATTAATGGCTTGGATGATTTATTATACATCGTCATGTTTGGAGCCGCGCCCTACGTTGTTCGCACCGAGACTGGACTACAATCGGCCAGCCGAGAACAAATTTTTCGGCAGTACAATGTAGAAGGGTTGGCCTGTCGTCATGCGGACCCAGCCGCCGCAATGGGAGCCCAGGGTGCGGCCATGAATGGTCAGACGGTGGCCTTTGACAATCCTCTGGGAATGTATATTTTATCCTTTAATCAGCGGGCTTTCTGGTATCAAGACCAACCCGTTCCCGAGGAATGGATTCGCTTTAGTCGAGGGGAAAAAGATATGTATCAACGGTTGGAATTTGGTCCGAGTGACGCGGATTCCGCCTTTTTAGATGAAATTGTGGTAGCAGTCGGTGCGGATACGCAACCCCTCACCGGGGGGTTTCAATTGTTACAACAGATTGAAATTGGCCCAATTATTGTGGTGGGAGAACCGACTTCAGTGGCAGAAGATGAATTTGTCATTCTCCGGACGAGTTCAGAACCGATTCGCTGTCGAGACGCGGGGATTTGCGATCGCATTCATCAGTTAAAACAGCAGTATGATACCGCACAAAAAATCGGTCGCGTTGGTCCTCGACAAATGGGATTGATTCAGTAAGCTATCTTTGAGGAAAACTCCTCAATGTTGTAGTAATTCCATCATCTTGCTCGTTATTGTTATAGCGAGCGAGACGTAAGTGCTTACGCACAGGCTTTGCCAACGCACTCCTTATAAAATCTGTACCATGAGAGTAAGGGAATCTCTATAAATACTTAGCTTGAGAATCTTCATCCAAGAGTAGTATTAGGCTCAATTGCCACTCCTTGATTTGCTAAACGATACCCTTCTTCTGCTGCTTCCAAAGCAATCAAGTCCCGATAGGTTTCACAGTACCGAATCACTTCGTGAATGGCAGCCACAGGTAACTCCCAATTTTCCGCTGCTTCCTCTTCTGAGAAACCATTGGCAATCATATCTTGCCAAACCGTTGAAGCCAGCAATTTCCGACCTTTGAGGTAAAGCTGTTGTCTCCAAGGGTGTGAGCGCTTGACTAAATGTCCTCTGGTCTTTACGTTAACTTCCTGAGTCATTACCTAAGTTATCATGAGGTTGTCTCATATTTTAGCATAAACTGTAGGAGTAGGGTGGGCATTGCCCACCGTAATTCATGTGGGCAGTAATTCATGTGGGCAATGCCCACCCTACAATTGCTGTAAAATAAACCCCTCTAATTCACAATTATTTCACCAAGATTAACCATGACAGCACAACTTCAAGAAGGCATCTATCACGCACCGGGAGTTCGACCGGATCAATGTTTTGGAATCATGTTTCTGCGCGCTGCTAGGGGGTTAACTGCGCCGGAAATTGGCACAGCATTTCAAACCCTCTACTCAATGTATCAAAACCTCAAACAAGGTCAGGTTAAAGACATCCCCGGTGCTACGGTTCCCAGCGGGGATTTAACGGTTTTGGTGGGATATGGACCGAATGTCTTTAAACTGGCGGATGGGGGTCGAACATTGCCTCTGGATTTAGGAGCAAAAAATCAGTTTCGGTCCGCTCGTCCTACGGGTGGCGGTCCGTTACTGTTGGGGTCGGGTTTATCTTATGCCGATGATGTGCAATTTAATCCCGCTACGGAAGAAATTGCCTTACAATTTATTGCCAAAACGGAACTGGCGGTGAATCGGGCGGTGGTAGAAACTTGGAAAGTTTTACAGGATTTAGCCGACCCAGAAACGGGAGAATCTCCTTTGTTAATCACCCGATTTTATACGGGTTTTCAACGGGATGATGCCCGAAGTTGGATTGATTTTCATGATGGAATTTCTAACATGAAAAGTTCAGAACGGATTCAGGCGATCGCCATTAAAGAAGACCAAACTTCCCCGGAAGATAAATGGACAGTCGGCGGAACTTATCTCGCCTTTTTACGCTTGCCGGTGGATTTAACCGTCTGGCGCAAACTGACTCGCCAGCAACAAGAAATCATTGTCGGACGCGATAAAGTATCGGGATGTCCCCTAGAGACGATTGATAATGATGGCAATCCAGTTGTCCAAACGGGTTGTCCCTTTACCGGAACCCGAGAAGTCACCCACCCGGAAAATACAGAGTATCGCGAGTTACCTCGGGTGCCGTTGGAGTCGCCTTTAAATGTCAGTCACAGTCATCGCGCCAATCAGAATAAGGCGGAAGATGTGGGTTCGCGCAATTCCCTGCGAGTGTTTCGCCAAGGATATGAATTCTTAGAGGCGATCGATAGCAGTCCCGGTTTTCGCGCCGGTTTAAACTTTGTGAGTTTTCAGGACACTCCCGAACGACTCTTACGGATGTTGACGCAACCGACTTGGTTAGGCGGAGTGAATTTTGGAGGCGGGGACAATGAGCAATTGCCGGGAATGGAACGGTTAATTACTGTGCGTGCAGGGGGTGTTTTTTTGGTGCCACCTGTGGTAGAAAAAGAGGCATTTCCTGGCGCGAAAATTTTTGGACTCTGATAGTCTATCCTGGGTAGCGGATGGAGTCTGCACGGGTATTCCAGAATCCCTGCGCAAATCTCACCCCAGGGGAATCGGTAGGGGGAGCAATCAGGCTAAAATTACAGAATAAATCGCAAGTAGGGGTTGAGTAGATGGATGTTCAAACGGAATGGGAAGGCGATCGCATTGCGAGGTTTCGTCAACTACAAAGTCAATTGCGCGATCGCTGGCAAAGTATCGATGAGTTCGATCGCGGGGATCATGATATTTTAGTGGTTCCCTCCATGTCACTCGATCGCCGGGAACTGTTGAAAATTGACGGGGTACATCACTATGAGGAACGGAATCTCTACTCCCTGATCCGGTTGAGAAACCCTCGCACTCGCCTAATTTATGTCACATCCCAACCCCTACATCCCACCATTGTCGAATATTACCTCCAATTGCTACCCGGAATTCCCTTTTCTCACGCTCGCGATCGCCTGTTGCTATTTTCCACTTACGATGCTTCCCCAAAACCCCTAACCGAAAAAATTTTAGAACGTCCCCGTCTAATCGAGCGCATCCGGCAGGTTTTGCGGCGAGATAAATCCTACATGATTTGTTTTAATTCTACTGCCAGTGAACGGGACCTTGCGGTTCAGTTAGATATTCCCTTACTGGCATTAAATCCTGAGTTATTAGAATGGGGAACCAAAAGCGGTTCTCGCCAAATTTTTGGGGAATGTAATATTCCCCACCCTCCGGGAAGTTTATCCGTTTGGACAGTCCAAGAATTGGCAGTCGCTACGGCAGACTTATTAGCAAAAGAAGCGAATTTAAAACGGATTGCTATCAAACTGAATGAGGGGTTTTCTGGGAAAGGAAATGCTATTTTAGAGGTGCAATCCCTGTATGAAATTGCACCGGAACAGCGGGTTGCTACCATTTGCGATCGCTTTGAAACCATGAACTTTCAAGCGGAGGAAGAAACCTGGACTAATTTTTCCAGTCGGATTCCTGAATTAGGCGCAATTGTGGAAGCGTATCTCGAAGGAGACGACAAGCGATCGCCCAGTGTGCAAGGGCGAATTCTCCCCAATGGTGAGGTAGAAATTCTCTCCACCCATGACCAAATTCTCGGCGGTAGCGATCAACAGATTTTCCTCGGTTGTCAGTTTCCCGCAGATGAAGGATACCGAATGCAAGCGCAGGAATTGGGGATGCGCGTCGGTCGAAATTTAGCCGCTAAAGGTGCATTAGAACGGTTTAGCGTGGACTTTTTGGCGATTCAGCGTCAGGAGAGCAGTCATCCAGTCTGGGATTTGTATGCGATCGAAATTAACCTCCGCAAAGGCGGCACAACTCATCCCTTTATGGAACTCAAACTATTAACCAATGGCCGGTATAATTTATCTACTGGATTATTTTACAGCCAAACCGGACGCCCTAAATATTACTTTGCCACAGATAACCTCAAAAAAGACCGCTATCGGGGGTTACTTCCCAATGATTTGATGGATATTATCGCCTATCATCAACTTCATTTTGATAGCTGTACCGAAACCGGCACTTTGTTTCATTTAATGGGATGTCTCTCCGAGTTTGGCAAACTGGGATTAACTAGCATTGGCAATTCCCCCGAACAAGCCGAATCCATTTACAATCATGTCGTCAAAATCCTCAATAAAGAAACCGGAGGAAGTGGCACTGATGATGACGGGATGTCTGCCATTACTCCGGCGATCGCCTCCCAGGGAAATTTACACTAAACCACAACAATCTGATGAAAATTAGAACCATCACCACCGGGATTTCCTTAGCATCTCCAACCGATAGCGCCCCCATTCAAAACGCCGCGCAATTTAACGCCCAAGCGCAACAGGAGTTAGAAACTCAAGGCTATGAAGTCCAAACCACCCGCATTTCCACCCAATCCTTTGAGCAGTATTTAACCGGATACACCCTATTTGAAATTTTGGCGAATTTACAAAGACTCGAAGAAATTTGCCAAACCTTAAATCTGGATTTTTTTAATATCGGTTATGCCAAAACACCCGAACTAATTTCAGTCATTCCAGCAATTCTCAAAAGAACAGAAAAAATATTTTGTTCGAGTAGAATTGGCAATATTCAAGATGGAATTAATTTTGAAAGTCTTCAAGCCTCCGCGCAAACCATTCACCGAATTTCCACCGAAACTGTAAATGGATTTGGCAACTTTCGCTTTTGTGCTGCTGCCAATTGTCCTCCAGGAATTCCCTTTTTCCCCGCATCCTACCATCAAGGTGATTCTGCTTTTTCCATTGGATTAGAATGTGCAGATTTACTCACCGAAGCGTTTTCTAAATCTCGGACTCTCATTGAAGCCGAAACAAATTTAACTGAAATTTATGCAGAACATCTCATCAAACTAGAGGCAACTGCTTCTAAACTCGCCCAGGAATTTAAGATTTCCTATCAGGGAATAGACGCATCCCTCGCCCCCTCCCTAGACAAAACCAATAGTATCGCCTACGCTTATGAAAAATTAGGACTAGGCAAATTTGGGCATTCAGGAACCCTAGCCATTTCCGCCCTCATCACTCGGGTGATTAAAAAAATACCCGTAAAATTATGTGGATATTCTGGCTTAATGTTGCCCGTTTGTGAAGATGTCGGACTAGCAAAACGCGCCAGTGAAGGAACCTACAATTTAACGGATTTATTGTTATATTCTTCGGTTTGTGGCTGTGGATTAGATACAGTCCCCCTACCGGGAAATATCTCCGTTGAACAGATTGAGGCAATTTTACTCGATGTTGCCAGTTTAGCGATAAAATTAGATAAACCCCTATCAGCGCGATTATTTCCAATTCCCGGAAAACAAGCGGGAGAAATGACCGAATTTAATTCTCCCTATTTAGTAGAGTGCAAAATTTTCAACCCTCAACCCAGCAGGAACCCATCCCGATAAATTTTAAAGCATATCAAGGTAGAGGAGATTCGCGAATCTCCCCTACATTGATGGGTAATTCTTATGAGAAAAGGCAGTGCCTTGTCTCGACAGATATAGCCTTTCCCACAGTTATGAGGTACGTTTTTGGAGTGCGAGCATCTTGCTCGCTATGACTCTAGCGAGCAAGATGCTCGCACTCCTTTAAATATCTGTTTACTCTTCAAAATCAACCAGTAAACTGGGGGAAGTGAGAACGAATACATCCCGAGTTCCCACCCCTGCTTCTAGGGGTTTAATTGGGGTGGTGAAGTGGAAGAAATCGCGATCGTTGACGAGTAACAGTTCCCCGGGATAGAGCACCTTGGTAAACACAGGTTTTTCCCGACGTGCCATATACAGATGAGTGCCTCCCCCTTGGATATTCTGGCGATCGCAAGAAAAAATTGCCACAAAATCCGCCCCATCTTGATGAATCCCTTCCGGTGCCGGGTTCCCATAGTTTTTCGGGGAACAGGTAGTGCGGATTTGATGCACCCCGATTTCCACACCGGGTTTTAACTTGCAGTAATGACTCACTTCCTGCACCAGTTTCTTAAACTCATACAGCGC
>JAABSJ010000239.1 GCA_011390515.1 Oscillatoria sp. | reverse complement strand
CGACTGAAGTCGGGACGTTGAACTAAGATAAGAACGACTGAAGTCGGGACGTTGAACTAAGATAAGAACGACTGAAGTCGGGACGTTGAACTAAGATAAGAACGACTGAAGTCGGGACGTTGAACTAAGATAAGAACGACTGAAGTCGGGACGTTGAACTAAGATAACGACTTCAGTCGTTAATTTAGATTTAAGGGATCGACATCGATCGCCAAACTAATGTCTCGGGGACAGCGCGATCGCAACTCCTCCAACATCGGCAACTCTACCCTAATATTAGGCGGGAATTTAAGTAAAATTTGCCACCGATAGCGATCGGCAACCCGTAAAACCGGTGCCGGTGCCGGTCCCAACAAATCATATCCTCGGGTCAGATAGGCATCCGGTCCCCCTAGAACCTGCGCTAAATCTACCGCAGTATCCTCCACCGTCCAATCATCCCTCCCCGAAATTCTTAACAAAATCAACCGTCCATAAGGGGGATAACTCAACGCCTCTCGCTGTTCCAACTCCTGTTGAATAAAACTGTTATACTCCTGATTTCGCACCGCCTGAATTACCGGATGTTCCGGGGAATAGGTTTGTAAAATCGCCCGTCCCGGTTCATCCCCTCGACCCGCACGACCCGCCACTTGCGTTAACATTTGAAAGGCGCGTTCTGATGCTCTAAAATCCGCTAAATTTAATAACCCATCCGCTGCCACCACCCCAACTAACGTGACTTGTGGTAAATCTAACCCTTTCGTCAGCATTTGAGTTCCCAGCAAAATATCTGCTTCCCCCGAGGCAAACTGCGATAATAAGATTCGATGTGCGTCTTTCGTGCGAGTCGTATCACTATCAAAGCGGATCACGCGCAACTCGGGAAACTCCCTCGCCAATTCCTGCATGACTCGCTGAGTACCACTGCCGAAGCGCCGAAAATAGGGAGAATCACATTCGGGACAGCGTTCCGGGGGATGACTGGTATAACTACAATAATGACAGCGCAGAAATTCGGTGCCGCCTTCTTGAAATTGATGATAGGACAGGGAAACATCGCAATGGGGACATTCCATCACATACCCGCAACTGCGACAAGAAACAAAGGTACTATGTCCCCTGCGATGGATAAATAATATCCCTTGTCGTCCGGTTTCTCGCAGGGTACTTAATTCTTGTTGCAGGGATTCGCTAAATAGGGAACGGTTTCCTTTGCGTAATTCCTGGCGCATATCCACCACTTCCACGGGAGGCATGGGTCGAGATTCGATACGTTCGGGTAAGCGCAGATAATGGGTCCGATCGCCCTCGGTGGGATTAACCGCAATCTCTACCCAAGTTTCCAAAGAAGGGGTGGCAGAACCGAGAATTAGGGGACAATTGGATAATTCCGCCCGCCATTGGGCGACAGTTCGGGCATGATAGGTGGGTGCAGGGTGGTCTTGTTTGTAACTGTCGTCATATTCTTCATCCAGGATAATCAGGCCCAGGTTGGGCAAAGGTGCGAAAATGGCCGATCGCGTTCCGATCGCAATTTGAGGGGTGTCCGTGAGCATTTGTCGCCAAGTGTCGTACCGTTCACCCTGGGATAGGGCACTATGATAAACCACCACTTTATCCCCAAATCTTGCTTGAAAGCGATCGCACAGTTGCGGGGTCAATCCAATTTCCGGGACTAGCACAATCGCCGATTTTCCTTGTGCTAATATTGGGGCGATCGCCTGTAAATACACCTCAGTTTTTCCCGAACCTGTCACCCCATGCAGCAACACTCGGGCATATCCGTCAATCTGATTAATCGCATCTAATGCCTGTTGCTGATAGGAATTCAAAATTTTAGGCGCATCAGGAGTTTGGTTGGGTTGCGCCAGCGATCGCAATGCTTCGCGATCGTAGATTTCCACGCACCCTTTTTCCGCCAGTTTTTTCACCACCCCCGAACTCGTCTGACAGATTTTCAGCAACTCCGCCATCCACAGTTCCCCACCCCGACGTTTTAGCACTTGCAGCACTTCTCGCTGACGCTTGCTCAAATCTGGGGGAAAAGAACTGGCAATCAATGTAACCGCTTGTTGCAATTTCGGCCCAGGGCGATCGCCTGCCTCATAGTAACTTTCCACCCACCCGCGTTTTTTTAACTCCTTTAACCCGGAATTTGCTCCCGGTTTAACTTTACTGCGAATATATTGCAAGGTATAATTTCCAGTTCCCGAAGATTGCAACAGTTCCAGGATTTTTTGGGCAGAAACGGTTTTTAGAAACTCTTTTCCCCCTGCTGGAATCTTGTCGGTGAGGCGAATTCGGTGTTGCGATCGCGCAAATAATCCCGGAGGCATCGCCGCGCGAATCACTCGCACTAAAGGCGTATAATAGTAATCTGCCACCCGTTCCAGGAGTTGCCAATAGTTGCGGGCAAAAAACCCCGAAACCACCACATCTTCAATTTCTTTAACCTTATGGATGGGCAAATCTGCGGGTAATTGATCCGTAAACCGGATGGCGATCGCCCCTAACTGTTGCGATCCAAAGGGCACACTCAGAATATCCCCCGGTTGCACTATTAACTCCGGTGGCACTCGATAGGTAAATAATTTCAGGGGATCTTCTGCCAACGAAGTCTCAGAAGCGGGAGAGTCCACCAACACCTCAATCCAAGGCCCTTGGGATTCCGAGTTAGTCCCTGGTGTCTCCCCGATCGCATCATAACCGCCCCCCGGTTCCGCAACCAGGCGAGCGATCGGCGATAAATCTTCCCAGGGGATATCGTATTGCATCATTGACTCACACCAGTTATGCTACCCAATTGTAGCGGATCTTGCTCCAGAAACCCAGCCGTTTCGTTTCATTGTAGGATAATATAGCGGTTCCTGGAATCATAAGATTTTGGGAGTGCGAGCATCTTGCTCGCTATTGTTGCAAGCGAGCAAGATGCTCGCACTCCCCAAGAATGTACCCGATCGCGCTGGGAAACACTATAAACATCCCTGGGTCTCTTGGCAAATCCTATCCCTTCCCCCTCTGAACTCTGCTTTGTTGTAGTTTAAATCATGAACGAACCCATCTCTTTAAGTTGCGATCGACTCCTGCTGTGGTATCAATTTCATCTCCCCGTTGCCGGATAACAATGGCAGATTCTCTGATGATTGGCACGGTCAATTATACGCAACTGCGGGAATTTTTAAACGCGGGGGAATGGGAACGTGGCGATCGCGAAACCGGACGCATTTTGTTAGAACTTGCCCAAACCTTGCGAGTTGGGGATTCCCTTTCCAAAACAGATGCTCGATGGCTAACCCGTCTGGATTATCTCACAGAAGACGATAGTTTAAACATTCCCTGTGCCGACCTCTGCCTCATCGATCGCCTGTGGATGGACTCTAGCGAGGGTCACTTTGGATTCACGATTCAGTCCCAGATTTGGCAGCAACAGCAGCAGGATTATGCCCAATTTGCCCAAACCGTCGGATGGGCAGTCTCAGGAGGGATAGAATGGCGCAATTATGCTGACCTCATCTTTGATTTAAGCGCACCGACAGGACATTTACCAGCCAAGCCATTCTACACCGAGGAAGGTTTAGGGGTCGGATGGGCCCGAAATTTGGCATCTCGCCTGGATGACTGTCAAGGGCCGGATTTTTGAGTCCCATAACTTACACAGATTTTGAAAATTCACCCTCCCTCAATGTAGAGGCGATTCGCGAATCGCCTCTACATTTAGGGTTTAAGGTTAAAAAGTAAGTCCGGAGCCTGTTTCCCTGGGGGATATAATAATGCCACAATACTCTGCCGGGATTATGTCCGAAACCTGTTCTGAAATCCGAATTCGTGCTGCCACTGCCGATGATGTGGCGGTAATCTTTGAGTTAATTTGCGCCCTCGCTGCTTATGAGAAGCTATCCGATGCCGTCACTGGCAGTCCCCAGGCACTGCATGAGCATTTGTTTGGCGATCGCCCTTATGCCCAAGCATTGATTGCGGAATATTCTGGCACTGTTGTGGGATTTGCCCTGTTTTTCTATAATTATTCTACCTTTCTAACCCAGCCAGGGCTATATTTAGAGGATCTGTTTGTACTGCCCGACTATCGCGGTAGAGGGATTGGCAAATCCCTGATTGAGGAACTGGCAAAATTGGCCGTTGAACAGGGTTGTGGACGGATGGAATGGTCGGTATTGGATTGGAATGAACCAGCGATCGCCTTCTATCGTCGTTTGGGGGCCGAAATTCTCCCCGACTGGCGCATCTGTCGTCTGAGTGGAGAGGCCCTCATCAATCGAGGGTGAGGGTCCTGATAGGTTAGACCCCCTACTGGGGAATACTCCCTATAATGGAAAATCAATTAAGGGGAGGGTGGGGATGCCTGAAATCATTGCAATTTTAGAAGATAACCCCGGGCGCATTCAGGCAATGGAAAAGCGTCTTAAGGAGTCATTTCCTGACTGTTCGGCAATTTTTTTCAATAATGCCCCGGATATTATAGCCTGGTTAAAAGGCCACCTGCATAAGTGCCTTTTGCTCAGTCTCGACCATGATCTGGGTCCGAGTTGGGAACGTAACGGCCAACTGTTTGACCCAGGAATTGGGCGCGATGTGGTAGATTATTTAATCACACAACTGCCCCAATGTCCAGTGATTCTCCATACCTCCAATAGTGATGCTGAAATTGGGATGGAAATGGCGCTGAAGGAGGCAAATTGGCACTGTGAACGGGTCATCCCTTGCCCATCCCTGGATGCGATTGATTCTTGGGATTGGATTGATTCAGATTGGGCCGATACCCTGAAACAATTAATCCAATGTAGGGGTAAAAATAGCCCAAATTCTATGGAGGAGCACATCCTTGATCAGCCCGAACAACGAGACCCTCATACCGCCCCTGCATCCCGGATGATTATTGTTTTAGATGACACCCCAGAATCAGAACAATTAATCAGCGATCGCCTCGGTGAGGTCTTTCCCGGTTGGTCCGCTGGGGTTTTTAAGAATTCTATAGAATTAATGGCCTGGATTTCGCGAAATACCCCCCAATTTAACCGCCTAAGCCGCGCCAAACATATTGTAATTTTAGAGAATCAAAAAAAGCGAATTGACCTGATGCGCCATCACATGGGACAGATGTTTCCATGCGAATCTTTGGTGTTTTTTGACAATGTTCCCGAGATTATATCCTGGCTAAAAATCCATTTAGAAAAATGCGTGTTAATTAGCTTGGAGTATAACTTAGGCCCGATTCGGATTGGGCAGGAAAAAGTTTTTGATCCCGGCAATGGACGAGAGGTTGTAGATTATTTGGCCACCCAAACGCCTCAATGCCCGTTAATTTTTCATGCTTCCAATAAAGAAGCTGAAATTGGGATGGAAATGGGATTAATAGAAAGCCATTGGATTTTTGAGCGAGTGATGACATCCAAGGATTTAAAATGGATAGAAAAAACATGGTTGCCTCTGGTTAATTTACTGTTAAACCCAATTAGTCATACCCAACTGAGTGAATCCGATATTCCCTCCACTCATGCCCGATGGGAGTTATTTAATCATTTTGCGTTGACCTTCAATGGCTATAAATCCTGGGAGTCGGTGGAAGAATGCGTGGAAATGGGCGAGCGCTATGCGAAAAGTTACCAAAAAAAGCAGATTCTGCCGCAATCATTCCAGGAACTTCGCACCGCCTTATTAATGGCTAGAAACCACTGGCGACGGTGTAATATAGAACCCGATGATGAAGGGATGAGTTACATTCAGGCGATCGCTCAACGCCTCCGTGACAAAGTGCGCGCCCAGCATCAGGAATAAGTGGGAACCAAACCGGGAAATTTTGCCCAGGGACAGGAAATTAACTCCAGGGATTTGCAGCACAGTTTTGTTATCTCCAGGATCGTTTGGAGGATGGGGTTATAGCATTTCCCCCAGGAGTGCGAGCATCTTGCTCGCTATTTTTATTTTAGATAGCGAGCAAGATGTTTGTGCTGGCGCACACGCTACGCGGTAAGCGAAGCTATGCCGTAGGCTTTACGCACTCCTCATATCTACAGTTACCACCCAGAAAGAGTTGCACCGTCAAGGGTCCCTCAATGAATCGCTCCTTGATTCCCTAAAATTTCTTAAAATGGGGATAGGCAGAAAACTGCGAATCTTAAGATTTGATTAAAAAAGCAGCCCTTTCGAGGGTCTAGCTCCACAATGGAAGGTTATAGGGAATTATGGCGTCCCCATCTAAAGTAAAAGCGTATCTTGCTCATTGGCTGCAATTAGGCAAAAGCGTCTTGATGAAAAACGGAGGGCTAAACCGCAAGCCGACAGAAACCATTGCAGGCGAGTCCTACAGTCAGGAGTTTGAAGAATTATGGTTCGAGGTGCAAGCGCCAGAGTCAGGGCATTGTTATCTAACGGGAACCGAGGAAACCGTCGCCGATCTGATGAGTTCCGAATGGGAAATTGTCGATTGCCCGCGATGTTCCATGCCCCATCCCCTAAGAACGAGAGGAATGCCCCCCATGTCCTGTCCTTGTAACGACCTACCGACTTGGCCGAATCAGGACATCCCCGCACCCCGATCGCCCGTGAGTAATCGGAACGAACTCCAAACCATTCGCGATCGCCTCGCTCACATGGCACTGCGAGCCGATTTGTATGCCTCCACCATTGGCACCCAACCGGGGGATTATCCGCTACCGGATCAAGCCCTCGCCTGGTTGCGCCATCAGAACGAATTAATCTTAAACTCTGCCGGAGAAGGAATTTGTGGATTGGATGAGCAGATGAAACTCACCTTTTTAAATCCCGCTGCGGAGAGAATGTTGGGTTATGGACCCGCAGAGGCGATCGGGCGATCGGTCCAAATCCTGCTCAGAATGACCCATCGTCCTACTCCCTCCCATCCTTCAGGGGAATTTCCCATTGATGAAACCCTCAAACAAGGTAGCGTCAAATTTATTACCGATGGCGTCTTTTGGCGGAAAGACGGCACCTGTTTTCCCGTGGAATATATCAGCGCCCCCCTCCGGCAAAAAGGGGAAATTGTCGGGGTTGTTTTAACCTTCAAAGACATCACTGAGCGGATTGAAATCGAACGGATGAAAGATGAGTTTATCTCCATCGTCAGCCATGAACTTCGCACCCCACTCACCTCAATTCGCGGTTCCCTGGGACTTTTAGCTAGTGGAGTCCTGGAGAACCAACCGGAAAAATCCCAACGAATGCTCACCATTGCCCTGGAAAACTCCGATCGCCTCTTGCGGTTGCTCAATGATATTTTGGATATGGAACGCATGGCCTCGGGAAAAGTGGCGATCGTCAAACAGCCTTGTCATGCCGGAGAACTCATGGAACGCGGGGCAGATTCCATACAAGCCCTCGCAGAAGAGGCATCGGTTGCGATTGTGGTTGAGCCAGCGGAGGTTATCTTATGGGCCGATCCCGATCGCCTCATCCAGGTATTTACCAATCTCCTGAGCAATGCCATCAAATTTTCCACTCCAGGCTCCACCGTCTGGCTGACAGCATCGGTGCAATCCACCCATATCCTGTTCCAAGTCAAAGATTGCGGAAGAGGCATTCCCCCAGAACGGTTAGACAAGATTTTTGAGCGCTTTCAACAAGTTGATAGTTCCGACTCCCGCGCTCATGGAGGGACCGGCTTAGGTCTAGCCATTTGTGAAAAAATTGTCCAACAGCATGGCGGCAGGATCTGGGCGGAAAGTACCCTGGGTCAAGGGAGTACCTTTTCATTTACGATCCAGCTACCCGGGCCTATCCCTCAGAGTGATATTTAAGGCGATCGCCCCAAGAAAAAAGCCCCCAAACCTTAGCTCAGTGGCTTGGGTTCAGGTGCTTTTAGATAGTTTTGTGTTTGCGTTTGCGTGATTGGCAGTCCAAGCTGCTGGGTCATTTTGACCCATCAACCCCTCTTCAAGTTCCAGAAGGACTTCCACCCGCTCAATGGGAAAAAACGACTCCGAAAGAGGCAAGTATCCGCCCCTGGGACCCGGGTGAAATCGATTAGGTTTGTTTGTTCAAAAAGTTTTGGATCTGTGCGATCGCCACTTTAGCAACATTGAACAGCGCCCAACTTCCAGCAGCAATAATTGGGAACAGAACAACAAGTATGCGCCAGTCAAAATCCATCGTGAATTCCCCTTTTCTTTAAATTCTTAACTTATTTTCCGAGTTCTACTGACATTTTGCAATCAATTGGCTCACTTGAACAGCCCTTTTGATAGATTTTGCTCAAATTAGCCCAGGAAACCCTCAAACCCCTTAAAACTCAGTAAACGTAGGGTGGGCACTGCCCACCGAACCTACGGTGGGCAGTAAAAGTAGTAAACGTAGGGTGGGCACTGCCCCATACGCATCAAGCTAAGGCTTCCATCCTTACGGGTTAAACGTTTTCAGGGATGGGGCCTCCGAAGAAACTATCCAGGTAATGGATATGGCTGTCGATCAGGGATAGGGTTGTTTTTCGGGTTCGTTTTTGTTTGCATAGCCGATGAATGTTATTTTTTAAATCTTCTATAAGTCTGGATAAAGTGTTTTGTTGTATGGAATTAGCTAATCGACTGAATTCTTTAAACCATTTGATAGTCTTATTTAAACTAAGTTCTCTCTTCTGGTATTCAAAAGCATACCAGTTGGCCCAACTACATAAGTCCGTAATTATCAGCAGACAAATTAATCGACCATAGAGCCAACAGCAAATGCGCTCGGGCCTGTGACCTTTGAGCACATGAATAGATAATAAAGATTTCCATTCTTTGAATCTTAACTCAATCTGCCATCTAATGCGATAGATAGTTCCGATGACTTCTGCTGACCAAATTGAGTCAGGAACATTAGTGACAAACAGAGCAAATTCTAACAATGCTAACTGCTCTTTACTGGGAGTT
>JAABSJ010000238.1 GCA_011390515.1 Oscillatoria sp. | reverse complement strand
TGCGGGTCTAACTCGTCCAATTCTTGACAAAATATTCCCAAAAAGAGTCAGGAGTCAAAGGGTTTTAAAAACTTTTGACTCCTGATACTTGCAGAATTTATCCTGATTTTTTCTAACCCATTGGTACCGACTTAGAAATCATCGATGAAGGAACTGAGTCGTTGGAGTAAGGGGTCCACGGGTTTGGGGGGGGCGACGGGTTCTGGTTCTGGTTCCGGTTCCGGTTGGGGTTCCGGGATGTGTTCCAGATAGGGTTGTTGAGGCGGTTGATAATTTCCCCGTTGATTATTGAGGGCGATCGCCAACTGTCCCACCTGCAAGCTCAATTGTTGCAACTGCTGTTCCAGTGCATCCAATCGACTCGCCTCCCTCGCCGCTACCCGTTCCTCTAGGGACCTCAATTGCCCTTGTAACTCCGCAATGGTGTCCGAGGCATCAGTTGATTTCCGCGTCGGTTTTACCGATTCGGGTACATACAAATAATGCCATAGGGCTTCTTTACACAAGTCGCCGAAACTCTTGTGGGGTTGGTTTTGTAACTCTTTCTGCACAACCGCCAACAAGGTTTGGTCGGCTACCTCATCGGTAAATCCGACCCGTTTCTTTGTCTTGCTTAACCAAAAAACCATTAACTTCCGGCCCTAGAGGAGCGACTGTACGAAGAGGAGGCAAGTTGAGCCTCTCCATACAAATATTGTCCCACAGCATTCGCCGGACGGGAAGGTTGGGCCAAATGAACTTTCAAACCCGCTTGTTCAACCAAGGGTTTGAGGGCATCGGAGAAAAATTCCCCGCCACCGCCGGTCAAAATCACGTCAGTGACCCGTTCCGGTAACCACTTAATCAACAAATCCGAAAGTTCGCGGGCAAATAATTCTCGCAAGTTGGGCAGAAAATCATCCAAATTCGTCGGTTTGGATGCACCACGAGGACGGAAGAACCGTTGACCCCTGGGTTTATTCACGGCATCGATTAAGGACAAGGATTGACTATCGACGCTAATCGGCGCTTGGCTGTATGCCTTTTCCACTTCGGTTCCCACTCGCTTGTAAAACTCGCTCATGGCAAAGGGTTCGCTCTTGGAAGCCCCTCGTGCGAACCGGAAATTATCAACCATTAAAAAGTCAGCGGTTTGATGTCCGATATCCACGATCGCCACCGAAGTCTTGGCAAAATCCGGGGACACGCCTTTTTTATCCACCTTCTCCTGCGCTTCGCACCAGATCAAGCTGCCATATCCTTCCGGCATCACCCAGACTTTGGTGATATTCAGGGTGACTTGCTCACCGCGATAGCTCATCACATGAGGCGAAGTCAGCAAATTGGTAATTTCCTCTTTTTCCCGCTCAAACTCTTCTTGAGAATGATAGGGCAGACCGAGGACAACCACTAAATCATCTTTCAATCCAAAGTAAGCGGCGCTGGCAAGCACTTTCACCAGGGCATTTTCCACTTTCCGTTCGCCAACCCCGAGATTTGCGCCAAAGTCAGCCGCCAACTGACCGATCGCATAACCCCGTCCTTGATACTCCAACCACATATCCAATAACGGATCCGTAGGCCGAGATTCAAATTCCCCACCCCGCACCTTTTCTACAGGCACTTGGGCGACGTTGGACGGAATAAATACCACTTGGTTGGGATCGCGGCTGACACAGGCTTTGGTTGCTGTGCGGCCCAAATCAACGCTCAGAATGGAAGTTCTAAAGGAATTACTAGACGCTTTGCTAGTAACTGCCGTATTTGTAGGCTGTTGGATCGTCATTAAATTTTATAACCTCCCCTAAATTTACCAGTATCTTGCCACCAAACCCCTAAGATATCAGGATTTTGCTGTTTTTAAATCTTAAGACTATCCAGGCGTTCCTTCAATCACCGCGATACAGTCAATCTCAACGAGTACATCTTTAGGTAAACGTGACACTTGGACTGTGGCGCGGGCCGGTGCCGTGGCTTCATCGAAATATTTAGCATAAACGGCATTCATCGCAGCAAAATCATTCATATCTGCCAAAAAAACCGTGGTTTTTACCACATCCTGAAAAGTGGCACCGGCAGCGGTGAGGATGGCATTTAGATTCGCCATCACTTGGATAGTCTGTTTGACCACATCACCCGCCCCGACTAGGGTTTCGGTCTTGGGGTCTAGGCAGATTTGACCGGCAACAAAGACTAACTGACCCGTGGCGACGATCGCCTGATTGTATGGTCCAACGGGTGCGGGTGCTTGGTCTGTCTGAATGATTGTTTTAGTCATTGAGATTGGATTTTCAAGAACGGGTTATCCCCGGACGGTTTATCTGGCTTGTGAATGGGCATGGAAAACACATTTTAAATCCCGTGTTCAGGGATATTTTACCTAGATTAACGATCTCATTCTCCCCGGATCTTGCACTTGTGCTGCCGGTTCACTTAAACCATTTCAGGAATGAACATTAACTGAGTAAGGAACGGCGCGATCGCGTCGCTCATGCTGACCCCTAATTCCACTGGGCTACTTTTTGCGCCTCCTGGCGATCGCAGTTGATCGCAATTCAATGCCATCGAAGCAGTTCACCATCACAGAGTGACTTCAAAAAAAACAGCCTTTCATAGTTTACCCCAAGGGGGACGGGTGGAATCGCGATCTATTTTAGATTTGAGCATAATGAACCGAACAATCGCGGCCCTTGTCCTTCGCTCGATACAAGGCGCGATCGGCTTCTTGAATCAGGGTTTCCAAAGACGACTCAACTCCAGGCATCACCGTAGCAATTCCCACACTCAAGGTAATGCATCCACAGGTAGGAGATGCCCGATGGGGAACCTGTAATGCCTTCACCGCCTCGCGAATGGTTTCCCCGACGCAGATGGCCCCATCCGTCTCGGTATCGGATAAAATCACCGCAAATTCTTCTCCGCCATAGCGCGCCACAAAATCTAAGGGCCTTTTGCTGGCTTTTTGAATGGCAACTGCCACTTGTTTGAGACATTCATCCCCAGCTTGATGGCCGTAGGTGTCATTATAGGGTTTGAAAAAGTCGATATCGCACAGAATCAACGAGAGTGGGGTGCGATCGCGCTCCATCTGTCGCCATTCTCGTTCTAAAGACTCATTAAAATGACGCCGATTTGATAACAGGGTTAATCCATCGCGAGTTGCCAGTTGCTGCAACTGTTGATTCGCTTCTTTGAGCTGTTCATACAGTTGGGATTGTTGGGTGGCAATTCCCACCTGGGTTGCCAATTGACTGAGAAACTGAATTTCCGACTGCTGCCATCGTCGAGGAGCAGCACAGTGGTGAGCAATCAGTAATCCCCATAACCCACTACTTTGGACAATGGGCACCATTAACATCGCCTTGACTTCTACCTCAGTTAAAAAATTTACTTGAGACGCGCTCACCCAAGCTTGAGTAATATCCTCAACCTGATAAATTCCCCCTAACTCTTCCGGGGGTAAATCCTGTTCTCCTAATAAGGGGTCGCGAAGGGTTAGCCCTAAAATTGAGCAGTATTCTGAATTAACCGATTCCGATACCATCACGCCCGTGCAATCCGAGCCTAAGCGACAAATTGCCACGCGATCGCACTGTAAAAATTGCCTCACCTGGACCACGGTTGTTTGTAAAATATCTTTTAAATCCAAAGACTGTCGGATCCGCTCTTGCATCGCGGATATCAACCGTTCTCGTTCAGCTTGTTGTCTTAAAGAGGCTTCAATTTGAACCCGATAAGTAATATCCCGAACGATTGCCTGCTGCACTTTTAGACCCTCTCCCCATTGGACCACACTACAACTAATATCCGCCCAAAGCGTTTCTCCATCTTTTTGGCGGACTTGGGTATTGGGCAACCATCCGCCCCCGGTTTTTGCGGTTAAGGCGAACACAGCGCTCACTCTTTCTCGTTCTTGGGGGGGCAAAATTTGACTGGCGTGGAGGGTGACTAATTCTTCTTTGGTATAACCCAATAATTCCTCGGCTTTTTTATTGGATTCTAAAAAATTACCCTCCAAATCCGTGAGTAATATCGCATCTCCGGCATCATTCATTAAGGAGCGATATTTGGCTTCGGATTCTGCGAGGGCAGCTTGGGCTTTTTTCTGTTCGGTGATATCTAAGGCGGTGCCAAAGAGCCTGATGGGTTTTCCGGTTTCATTAAATACTGCTTCGGCTCTGGCTTCAATATAACGGAGGGTGCGATCGCTTTGCCATATTCTCAGTTCAACCTCATTGGCGCTCCCTTGTTCCAGGGCTTCTCGAATCAGTTTGCTCCAAGTTTTTCTATCGTTTCGGTGTAGCTGCTTCACCAGTTGAAGATAGCTTAATCCTGAATCAAAGGGGCAGTCAAAGATTCTTAAAAGTTCTTCCGAAACAGCAATCTTTTTAGACTCAACCTCATATTCCCAGCTTCCCATACAAGCAACTCTTTGGGCCCGGGCGAGATTGGCTTCACTCTTTTGGAGGGATTCAATCAATTGATTTTTCTCTCGATCCGCATTTTTACGCGCCGTAATGTCTCGCACAATAGCCAAAACTTCATCATCACCACTGGCAATCAGTCTGGCTTCATAAACGGAAAATTCCCCACTAATTTCTAATTGATACTCAAACACTTGGATTTCTCCGGTTTCCAAGGTTTGTTGGATATATCTCATGGATTTTTCAGCTATATTATGCGGCATGACATCCACCACTTTTAAGCCCTGAAAAATTTGCGGTTTGATTAAATTACTAAAATTAGCCGGTTTAAAATCTAAGTAGGTTCCATCTCCTTTGACTCGAAACATTAAATCGGGGATGGTATTGAGCAAGGCTCGATTGGTGGTTTCACTTTTAATTAAAGATTCTTCGGCCCGTTTGCGTTCGGTGATATCATGGGTAATTCCTAAAATTTGATAAATTTCTCCCCGGTCATCCAGCAAGGGAATGTAAGCGATCGCTACGCTCGATTGGGTATTATTTAAAACAAGGTTGCATTCTCCTTTTTGAGGCTTTTTTGTCTTAATTGCTTCCTCAAGTAGGGGGAGATAATTATCGGTTACCCCTGGGGGAAATAAGTCTTCATCCCGACGATTGAGAATCTGTTCTTCCTTATAGCCACTAATTCGGATTCCGTTGTTATTAATAAATTGAATGCGGCGATCGGCATCATAAATTACAAAGGTATCGGGGAAGTTGTCCACGGCTTTTCTAAACCGCATTTCACTTTCTGTTAACGCTATTTCGACTTTTTTGCATTCGGTAATATCGATATAGGCGATGACAAATCCATAGTTTTCCAATGGAATCGGAACAGCGGTAATATTCAGCCAGTCTACTTCGCCTTCCGATGGGGAAATTCCCACTTGTAAACTTTGGATCACTCGATTTTCCACGGGTTCTGTTAAAGCCAGCATTCTGGAAAATTCTTTGAGATTCAGCGGAGTCCCTTCCCTCAAAATAATCCGACAATCTCTGTCCGTTTTAACCTCTGTTTGTGAACTTCTAACCAGAGCATCTAAATACTCTAATGAAGCTGTATTTGATTCTATAATATTCCCCTCGGAGTCGGTAACTGAAATGCCCAGAGGGAAAATATCAAATATTGTTTTGTATCTTTCTGCGAGTTCTTGAGTCGTTTTCTCTCGGGAGTAGGCTGGGGAAAGAGTCTCAATTGTTGCAACAGCAAATTGTGGATTTTCTGCCCCGTCTAGCATCATGGATAGCTTCTGTTTCACCCAGATTTCTGTTCCATCTTTGCAAATTAATCTTTTGTCTATTTCATATCCTTCTTTCGTTCTGGCAATACACTCTTGCATGAGAGCATCCTCTACGGGAAAGTCTTCGGGATGAGTAATCTGGCTATATTCCAGATGCAATAGTTCTTCTGCCTGGTACCCCAGCATGGTTTGTAAAAAAGGGTTGGTTTGCAAGAATTTTCCAGTCAAGTCCCAAAGCGCTAATCCAATCGCCGCTCGTTCAACTATGATTTGGAAGTATCCATCGTGAATGCTTCCACCCGGGCTGATGGAATCATGGGTTTGACTAAAGTTGTGATCGAGGTTCATACACCCTACCCTTTTTTACTGCGAATTCTATTACCCTTTAATAGGCTGTTTGTTACTATCATATATCGGATTTATAACCCAATTATCATATATTTTGCCTTCCCCAATTATTATAGGGTGATTAAATTGTTTTAATTAAAATTCACTGTTCTTAATATGGGGCTTGTTTGAATGAAAATATTAAGCCGCCAGAAAGTTTTCACCGAAGACAAGGTTACGGGGATTTCGATGGGGTTTCTAAACCCATTTAACAGAAGTGGATGGGCGCTCAATAAGGGGTTTATCATTGGCAAGGACAACCTATTTATTGCGAATAAACACCCCGGGATGGTTGGGGGGTGGGAAGGGTTGACGGTGAGCTTGATCCAGACTCTTTTCTTTAAGATTCTAGTCTGGGGTTCGAGTGGCAAGGGAGGAGGAAACTGGAATATAGCAGTCCTAAATCAGTTGTAGAAGACCCTCACCCCCAACCCCTCTCCCAGAACGGGAGAGGGGAGATGAAAATGTTACAAATCATTTAGGATTGCTATATAGCAGTCCTCAATCAGTTGTAGAAGACCCTCACCCCCAACCCCTCTCCCAGAACGGGAGAGGGGAGAAGACAGATGTTACAAATCATTTAGGATTGCTATAGCAGGAAGCCAAGCTGTCCCTCCGGTGAAACGGACTGTCCTTAACTATCATGCCATTGCGGTTGAGTGGGGATGAGAAACTCTATTCTAAGTCAAGGTTGAGGGCGCATTGGCAGTTGGGAGAGGCAAAGGGCGGTGCGAATTGAGGAATGGGGATTGCCCAAGGGTTAATGATGACATTAATAAAAATCTGAATCACTTGGATTGATATAGCTTTGGGAGTTTTGAAATATTTCGTCTTTAAAGAAAAATAGCAATAGAGCGATCGCACCGTTAAGATTTTTAATCGCCCCAAACTGAGGGGGTGGGGAAGTTCGGCTCAATTGAGTAACGCCCTATGCGCGATCCAGTCGGACTGACTATGAACCGGGGACGGCAAGGCGATCGCCTCGGTTGGGAACCCACCCAGTGGCGTGGGAAACGCACTCGGAGACTCCATCCAATGTTCAAAAGTCTATAAAAAATCCGCACCCTTGAGAGTGCGGGTTTGGGCTATTTTATTTTGGGGAGTTCCCCTCCAGAAGGAATGGCGATCGCCTTAAATCCGGGGTCTGATCCCATAATGTCGGTAGCGCCAATAATCCTTGAGGATGCGATCGTGGTCAAAACAGAGATTGGTGGGAATGCGCCAAGACTCAAAACAGTCTAAATTTTTGGCATCATCTGCCGCCTGGGGGTCCCCCGTCGCCGTGGCTAAAAAAACCACACTCAGGGTATGCTGACGCGGGTCCCGATTCGGGTCAGAATACACATGAAATTGTTCGATGAGTTCTACCTCTAAACCGATTTCTTCTTTCGCCTCACGGATCGCCGCAGTTTCCACCGATTCCCCATAATCCACAAAACCACCGGGAATCGCCCAACCGAAAGGGTCATTGCGACGCTCAATTAGGATGATGGGACGTCCAGGGCGATCGCCTAACTCAATAATGATGTCAACAGTCGGAGTCGGATTGCGATAGGTCATGGTTAGATTTTAAAGTTGAGAGGTTGAGAGTTTTTTGGGTATTTTATTTTTTGGAGTTCCCTGAGATGGGGCGATCGCCGCTCTCTAGTGACCCGTCCCATGATAAAGTTGAGAGTCGTTAGCCCAATAAACGATTGGGCTATCAAGCTTAAGTTATTTTCCAGTGGTACATACACCATGCCCTTCCCCAGATCTAGCGGTATTCTACTCCACCCCACCTCGTTTCCCAGTCGGTTTGGTATCGGTGACATTGGCGAAGCCGCATATCGCTTCGTAGACTTTTTAGCAGAGAGTTACCAACTTTACTGGCAGATTTTGCCGCTAGGACCTACGGGATTTGGCAATTCTCCCTATTTGTCCTATTCCGCAATGGCGGGAAATCCGATGTTGATTAGTCCCGATCGCCTGCGAGATGACCAATTACTCGCGGATTGGGACTTTGACCAAGTACCAGACTTTCCCGCAGATTGGGTTGATTTTGACCAGGCGATCGCCGTCAAAATGCCCCTCTTACAACAAGCCTGCAAAACCTTCAAGGCCCAGGCTTCTGCGGAACAGAAACAGCAATTTCAAGAATTTTGCCATGAAAAAGCCTATTGGCTTGAGGATTATGCCTTATTCATGGCGATTAAAGGCGCAATGGATGGCAAAAGCTGGTATCAGTGGGAACCCGACATTGCCCAGCGGAAAACCGAGGCCCTAGACAAATGGCGGCGACAGTTAACCGCAGAAATCTTTTTCCAGAAATTCCTGCAATACCAATTTTTCCGGCAATGGTCCGACCTCAAACGCTACGCCAACGAACGAAACATCCAAATTATCGGCGATATTCCCATCTATGTCGCTCACGATAGCGCCGATGTTTGGGCCAATCCAGACATCTTTTGTCTGGATGTCAAAACCGGAGAACCGGCAGGAATGGCCGGAGTCCCGCCCGATTATTTCAGCGCCACGGGGCAATTATGGGGTAACCCGGTCTACCTCTGGAAGCGCCTGGAAAAACAGAATTTTGATTGGTGGGTCAAGCGCTTCCAATCCATGTTGAGTTATGTGGATATCATTCGCATCGACCATTTCCGGGGCCTAGAGTCCTTCTGGTGCGTGCGCGAAGGGGAAACCACCGCCATGAACGGAAAGTGGATTGCCGCACCGGGTTCAGCCTTACTGAATACCGTCAAAGAACGGTTAGGCAGCCTGCCGATTATTGCCGAAGATTTAGGGGTGATTACTCCAGAAGTGGAAGCCTTGCGAGACGAGTTCGAGTTTCCGGGGATGAAGATTTTACACTTTGCCTTTGGATCCGGACCCGGGAATCCCTATTTGCCGCTTAACTATTACTCGCGCAACTGTGTGGT
>JAABSJ010000237.1 GCA_011390515.1 Oscillatoria sp. | reverse complement strand
TTGACCGTTATCGCGATACTCAAACACAAAGCGACTTCTAATCAACTGTTGATAGCCGTTATCATCGTTGACTTTTTGGCGAACTTTCACCTGACGCAATAACTCCCATTCCTGGTCAGAAATGGGCATGGTCATATCCTGTTTACAGGACTGAATCACCTTTTCTAAGGTTTGGCGATGGAGGGGAAATTGCATTTCTTCCATAATCCAGGTATTCAGCAATTTGAGTAAATCCCGAACATGACCCCCACTAATTTGGCAGAGGCGATCTAAGGTGTCGGGACTATCAAAAATCAGGGGAATGGCATCTAACCGTTCTTGTTCGTCTAAATCAGGAAAAGCGCGGGCGAGGACCATTTGCCGCAAGAGTGCCATCCCCCCTTGATGTTCCTTGCCATCCTGCGATCGCACCGGCACCATTGGCAGCACTTTCGGGTCTTCAAATCGCTGAGTCAACATTCCATAACTATTGGAAAATTTCAGCGCCAAAGGCAGGGTATAAACCAGATGACAATTGAGCTTACTTAAATATTCCCCCTGGTCCACAAAGAGATATTCTTGTTGCGGTTTTCCCCAGGGTTTCGGACTGTTATCCATGCGGTCTAAGTTGTCCACAATGGCAACTAACCCATGTTTCCCCTGGGCTTTGAGTTTCAGGATAGCCGGTTCAATCAACTCCTGATTAATCGCATCCAGCAGTTGTTGTTTTTGGGGACCTAAAAACTGATTCAACTTTTGCCGCAAGGAGGCATCTTGTTTGACTTTGGCGGTAATTTCTCCAATTCCCAAGGACAAGGTAAAGTTGTCTCCTTGTCCGCTGATTCCCACCTCGCCAATTGTAGGAATGGGAAATTTGGTTTTAAATCCCTGAATATCCGCATTCAGAACCCGTGATGCCTCTTGCAGCAAATCTTTGAGTTTGCTGGTTTGGGTGAGTTGAATCGTCTCTAAACTTTGGGAGATGCGAGAGGCGATCGCCAGCAACACATCCACGATATCCACATCGGTCAGTTCCAAGTCGTCAGTGGAGGCAAAATACACCACATGAAACCCGGCTTTTTCCAGTTCCATTTTCAGCCGCAAGAGTTCCGTAGATTTCCCGCATCCAAGATGGCCCGTAAACAAGGCACAAGTCGGGCGATCGGGTTCAAAAAAGGTGATTTTTGTCTTCAGTTTATCAATAATTTCGCCGCCGCGAACCGTGGAAAAATCAATGTAATATTTCCGGTCCTGGGGGTCGGCACAAACCAGGGCGCGATCGGGTTTCGTTGCACGATAAAAGTCACGGATATCAGGGGGCATGGTCATGATGGTGGTGGTTTTGCTGTGGGATGGGAGGGGAGAATGTAGGGAGTTTTGGGCGATCGGCTCATCATCGCCAGGACTCCGGGGGAACTGCTGTGTCTATTATCTAACAAAACGGCTAGATTGGGTAGGTTGTGGACTCCGTTGCTTGCAGGCGAAGGAGTCGTGATTTCATAATGATTGGAAAATACTATCCCTCTTCTGTCATTGTCAACAGATGGCGATCGCCGCATCTGTGATCAGGAGAGACCTAGGCGAATCGGATTGTATTTTTGAGTTGCTATTAGGAAAACCCGTGGCGATCGCGCTCCCTGTAAGAGTCCTAGAATTCAGTCAAGACAAAGGTTTTACTGGAGCGACAGAAGAGTAATATGCTAAACTGTTACCAGTAAGAAATTAATCAAAAGGTGACAAATAAAATGTCGCAAAATATTATTCGGCTGAGTAAAGTAGTCCTCTTGGGCTTCGGTGTCGTTCTTTTATTAATGATTAGCATCGGATTTGCCACTAAGTTGAGCATGGATAATTTAGCTGAAGCTATTAAGTGGCAAACGCACACCTATGAAGTCCAGAGAAATTTGCAAAACATAGAAAAATATTTATTGAATGCTGAAACCGGACAGCGAGGGTTTATCTTCACTGGTAAAGAGGAATTTTTAGAACCCTACAAAAATGGAACGAGTGGTGTCACTCAATTATTAAATGATACAAAAGACTTAATCAAAGATAACCCAGAACAAGTTAAGAGGTTGGAGGGAATCGAAATAAATGCCGACCAGAAACTAGATGAATTAGCGGAAACTATCTCCATGAAAAGGGCTGACAAAGAAGCAGAACTAAGAGCCTTGGTGATGTCAGGTAAAGGCAAGATATTGATGGACCAAATTAGAGTTGACCTGGCAGAAATGCTTAACGTAGAAGAGGAGCTACTGAGTCAAAGAACAAAATTAGCAAAACAGTCGGAGCAATTATCGGCAGTTATTTCTATAGGAGGTACAGCTATTGCTGTAGCATTAGGTTCATTTATTGTATTATTTATTTCCAATAAAGTTGTCCGGCCACTCAATCAGGTAGCCAATACGATCGCCAGTTGTTCTAGGGAGATTGCTACGACAGTTGAACAGCAGGAGCGCACCGTAGTACAACAATCTACTTCAGTCAATCAAACTACTATCATAATGGATGACTTGGGTGCTTCTTTCCAACAATTAGTCCATGAATCCCAATCTGTTGCTGAAGCCGCAGGACAAGCTTTAAGTATAAGTGAAGTAGGAAGCCTAGCAGTGGAGGAAACCCGGGAATCAATGACAATATTGAAAGAAAAAGTCGGGGAAATCGCTGAACAAATTAGGCGATTAAGCACAGAACTTAATCAGATTGGCAATATCTCTGGGGTGGTGACAAATTTAGCAAATCAAACGAATATGCTGGCGCTAAACGCATCAGTAGAAGCTGTGCGAGCGGGAGAAAATGGCAAAGGTTTGGCGGTAATAGCCATAGAAATTCGTAAATTGGCCGATCACAGTCAGAAATCTGCTGAGAAGATTAACAACCTTGTCATTGAAATCAAAAATGCCCTCGATTCTACCGTAAGGGTGACAAGTGAAGGCACTAAGACAGTAGAAGAAGGAAACAAAATTAGTCAAAAAACGGCAGCCGCTTTCCTCGAAGTGGCAACTGCTTTTAATAATGTGGTATTGAACACTCAACAAATTTCTCTAATTGCCCAACAACAAGCCGTTGCCATTCAACAAGTCGTTGATGCTATGAACATTCTTAACCAATCGGCCCAAGAAACTGCTAGTGGCATTACTCAAATGAAATTAGGCATTCAACAATTAAACAAATCTGCCCAAAATCTTAACTTAATAGTTTAAAGAGAATATCGTCTTGAATCATGTTCATTAAGGGAGTTCCAAAAAATATAGTCGTCATACTTTAAGCGGGATTATAGATGATATCTACAAACCATTGGCCTAAGTGGGTTCGTTCTGGGGGCTTAATCTCAGGGGTGAAGATGCTTTATAATAGTCAGATTGCACCCAACTGGGGAAGTTGTAGCGAGGGAACCGGATTAAACCCTTGTTCAATCATGGTAGTCCGGGGGATTCACAAATTGCCCCAAAGCATCACAGTCGGCAGAAAAAGGAGCGTTAACGGTGACCATTGTCATCATCATGGGAGTATCGGGTTCAGGTAAAACCACCGTCGGGAAGCGTCTGGCAGAGGCGTTAGACTGGCAGTTTATGGATGCCGATGATTTACATTCCCCGGAAAATGTGGAGAAAATGAGTCAGGGAATCCCCTTGGATGAGAGCGATCGCCACCCTTGGTTAATGGCAATGCGTCAACAAATCTCTGCCTGGTTACAGCAAGATAAAAATGTGGTGTTAGCTTGTTCGGCTTTGAAGCAATCTTATCGCGAAATTTTGGATTGTTCTTTGGAACCGATTAAGTTAGTTTATTTGAAGGGTTCCCAGGCAGTGATTCAGGAACGAATTCAGTCACGAACAGACCATTTTATGCCCGCAGATTTGCTAAATAGTCAATTTGATGCGTTAGAAGAACCGACTCCCGATGAGGCGATTCATGTGGATGTGTCTTTACCCATTTCTGATTTGGTGGAACGGATTTCTAGTTTGGTGAAGGTGTCGGGATGAGGGATTGGTGATTGCAGTTAACCGGAGGCAGAACCTCCAATTTAGCATTCCCACCGCAGAGCCTGGGAACGAGTCAACACCGGCGGGGGATAAATCCCCCGCCTCATAGCTTGCATTCGGTTAAAACCGACTGCAAGTCTTATGCTGTGGTGTTTTTAGTCGGTTTTAACTGACATCTTGCACCTGTTGCAACAACCGGCGGGGGATAAATCCCCCGCCTCATAACTAAAGTCGGTTAAAACCGACTGCAAGTCTTATGCTGTGGTGTTTTTTAGTCGGTTTTAACCGAATGCAAGCTGTTAGGCGGGGGTTTTAACCCCCGCCGGTTGTTGCTGTTAGGTTTTAACCCCCGCCGGTTGTTGCTGTTAGGCGATTGATTTATCCCCCGCCTGTTGTGGCAACAGGTGCAAGATGTCCCTATAACCCCACCCTTGAGGGTGCGGATTTTTTATCTCCTGCATTTTCTATCCAAAGAAAGAGGGCAAATCTCCATAATTTTGCTTCTATAGAAATAGACTTTGCGGTAATCCTACCTAAGAGTTTGACGATTTTTTGGAGATTCAGTTTATGAATTTTTTATCTAAAAGTGACCTTAAAACTTTATTAGAGCATCACGAACAACCCTCGGTTTCTCTTTATATGCCAACAGTCAAGGCGGGTTCGGAAACTCAGCAAAATCCGATTCGCTTTAAGAATTTAATGAAGGAGGTGGAATCCAAGCTGGAAGAGATGGGAATTCGTCTCTCGGATGTGTCCGAATGGTTGGAACAAGCTAAAAAGCTGGATGATTTACAGTTTTGGGAACACCAAGAACTGGGTTTGGCGATTTTCATCTCTCCGACGGCGTTTCACTACTACCTCCTCCCGATTGAGGTGGATGAAATTGTCGTGGTGAGCGATCGCTTCCACCTCAAACCCCTACTCCCCTTGGTCAACAAAAATGGCCGCTATTTTATCTTAGCCCTCAGCCAAGAGAATGTCCGCCTGATTGAGGCCACCCAATTCAGTGCGCGGGAAATTCATGTGGAAAATATCCCCGACAATCTTGACCAAGCGCTGATGTATGATGAATTCGCGCAAACCAGTCAATTCCGAACTTTTACCTCCCAGGGGGGAACCCGCAACCCGGCACCGGAAGCAGGGATTTATCACGGACAAGGTAGCCCGGATGTTGATAAGATTTACCTGGATATTTTGCAATATTTTAATCAGGTGGATAAGGGTATTTTCGATCGCATCAAGGATGAGAATGCACCCCTGGTTTTGGCTGGGGTGGAATATCTGATGCCGCTGTATCATCAGGCCAACTCTTATCAGCATTTGCTCGCCGATGGCATGGCAGGCAATCCGAAAATGCTCAAACCGGAAGAATTGCAAACCCTCACTTGGGAGATTGTTCAGCCGTATTTTGAGCAGTCCTATACAGAGGCGGTCCAGCGCTATCAAGACCTCAGTGGTGCTCAACCGGACAAAACCGTAACCAACCTGGAGGAGATTGTTTCTGCGGCCTATTATCAACGTCTGGATTCCCTGTTTGTGGCCTTGGATTACCATCAATGGGGACAGTTTAATCCCGAGACAAATACAGTAGAAATTCATGAGGAAGCTCAACCGGATGATGAGGACCTGTTAGACTTTGCTGCGGTTTATACGGCGATGAATGGGGGGACTGTGTATGTGGAACCCCAGGACAAAATGCCAGCAGAGAGTGCGGTTGCGGCGATCGCCCGCTTTTAATTGACCCCAACCCCATCAGAATGGCGATCGGGGACAATAGACCTCTTGCAAAATAACGGATTGATCCCCCCAACCCCCCTTCTTAAGGGGGGCTTTAGAGAATTTTGCCAGAGGTCTAATACCCAATCCCGCAAAGATGAGATGCCTCAAATCCGCAGTCTGATTGGAGAGTCAAAGTAAAGTCAATCAGAACTTCCGAGGGTTGAATCCAGTGTCTCCATTGCCTAGATAATAGAATAATCCTTCCCTATCCGTGCAATGGAGACAAAAACCCTTATGAATCGCCCTCTGAAGTTTTATGATCCTGAACAGCGTCCTTGGCCGAATTCACCCTTAGAGCAAACCAGTATTCTCGGTCATACGACCCCCACCACGGTGCGTCTGTGGTTCCGGGTGGGTGAACCGGGGGAATACTGGTTAGTGGTGTCTTCTCGTCCCATTCCCACTCAGGGGATTCCCTTATTGATTTTAGGCGATCGCTCTGAATACCAGTTACGCTTGACCACTCCGACTCACACGGAAGAATTTTTCCCAGAAATCGTTCTCCCCGTCTCACTCACACCGGAAACCGACCTCACCGGGGTGATGGAACTGATGAATCTCACGCCGGATACTCGCTATTACTATGCGTTATTTGACCCGAATCGGGATTCTCCCTGGGAGTTGGGACATGAAGAACTTCTGTGGTTTCAGACTTTTCCGGAACATCCAAAAACCATCAATTTTGGCATTTATAGTTGTCATATGCCTTATGAAGGGCGGCAGCTTGCTAATGTAGAGATGTGGGACAAATTTAACGAGGAACTCTCCCAGGTAAATGCGCGATTTGTGTTAGCAACGGGTGATCAAGTCTATGTGGATGGCAACTCTGACTTGAGTATCTGGGAATGGTTGCGGAAGGTCAAATCCCAGAATCCGACTCGCGAGGATATGATTACCTGGTATCGGGATATTTATCGGGGATATTGGGGAATTCCGGAAGTGCTGCGCATTTATCGGAGATTTGCCACTTATATGATTTGGGATGATCATGAAATTGTCGATGGATGGGGGTCTTATACTCCTGATGAACTAGCGGGATTGCTAGATACCTCCTGGCAACTGCGAAATAAGTCGCAACAATTGCAGCTTGTCGATGAAATGTTTGATGCCGCTAAACAAGTCTATTGGGAATATGAACATTCTCATAATCCTGAGACTGATTTTGCCAATAATCAATTTGATTATGGATTTGATTGCGGACGCTGTGGGTTTTATGTGTTGGATATGCGCGGACATCGCAACTACAATCGCGAACATCATCGGACGTTAGGATTAGAACAGTGGAGCCGAGTTGAAACCTGGATAGAGCAACAGTATCAATCCGATGCCCAGGTTTTATTTATTGTCTCTCCAGTACCCGTGGTTCATTTAATTAGTTTTGTAATTAACAACCTTGACTTGAGTTTATTTGGATATCAAGATGACCAACGGGACCATTGGGAACATCAAAGCAATTGGGATGAGCGGAATCATCTGTTAAAGTTGGTCTTTCAGCTTTCCAAAGAAACTCGCAAACAGGTGATTTTTATTAGTGGAGATGTTCATATTGGGGCGGCCTTTAAATTGTCTCATCCCGATTTTACCGGGGCCAAAGTCTTTCAGGTGACATCTAGTGGAATTGCTTATGCTCATTTGAAGGGAATGGAACGGCGGATTTTGGAAATGTTAGTTAAACCGGAAGGATATTTAGGCGATCGCCGGGAAAATGTTCCCTACCATTTTGAGAATTTGGCTGTCTGTCGTTATAATAATTTTGGGATTCTTCGGGTTACGGAAGAGGACTCGGGAAGGATGGAAGTCTGCTTTGATTTGTTTGGGGGAAATCGGGAAGAGAGTGGCGTACTGTCTTTGTTGAAAACAAGTATAATTCTGACGTAAATGGGCGACCCCACCCTAACCCGGACCTTGCCAAGGGGAGGGGACCGGAGGTGGATTGAAGATGAGTATAATTCTGTCATATAGCGTTTCTCATGTCCATAAGGTACAGCGATGGCGGCCCCAAACCCCTCTCCCAGCCCTTCGACTTAGCTCAGGGGGAGAGGGGCTTTGAAAAGTACCTCATCAGTCCGGGAACCGCTATAAATGGGGAACCCCACCCTAACCCAGACCTTGCCAAGGGGAGGGGACCGGAGGTGGATTAAAATGAGTATAATTCGGTCATAAATGGGGAACCCCACCCTAACCCAAACCCTATTTAAAAATCAAACATATCTAATTGTTCCGTCGATTCCGAAGAATTTGCTCCCTCTTTCTTCGCCCCTTTGCGGAGTCCAACGGCAATTTTACTATGCTTTTCAATCTGACTCATCACCTCTTTTGCTCGTTGAATTACCACTGGAGGTAACCCCGCTAACCGTCCTGCTTCAATGCCATAAGAACGGTCCGCGCCTCCGGGTTGGACTTGATGTAAAAACACGATTTCATCGGCTAATTCCCGAACGGTGACCTGATAATTGGCGACATTAGGAAGGATGGATGCCAGTTCATTCATTTCATGGTAATGGGTGGCAAAAATGGTGCGAGAGCGAATTTCTGTGGCTAAATATTCGGCAACGGACCACGCAATGGATAATCCATCAAAGGTAGCGGTTCCTCGGCCAATTTCATCGAGTAAAACTAGGGATTTAGGGGAGGCATGATTGAGAATATTGGCGGTTTCATTCATTTCTACCATGAAGGTGGATTGACCTGTTGCCAAGTCATCCACTGCGCCGACTCGGGTGAAGATACGATCGCAGATTCCTAAAGTGGCCGAAGTTGCCGGAATAAAACTCCCCGTTTGCGCCAATAACTGTATTAATCCCACCTGCCGTAAATAGCAACTCTTGCCACTGGCATTCGGTCCAGTTAAAATAATTAAATCCGGTGCAAGGCGATGATCACTTTCAGATTTGTCCGGTTCTTCGGCATTCCCCAATCGTGTGGAATTCGGCACAAATAACCCTGCTGGAATGGAATATTCTACTACAGGATGACGACCATTGGTAATTCTTAATTCTCGATTTTCTACCATTTGCGGACGGCAATATCCTCGGTCGATCGCAATTTCAGCGAATCCACATAAAACATCGATCGCCGCGACTGCTTTGGCCACATTGCGAATCATTGCTGCATATTCTCCCACCTGCGATCGCAACTGGACGAAAATCTCATATTCTAATTTATTCAAATCCTCCTGTGCCGTCAGAATCCTTGATTCCCGTTCTTTCAACTCCGGAGTAATATACCGTTCTTCATTGGTCAATGTTTGCCGACGCACATAATCCGCAGGCGCTTG
Organism: Oscillatoria sp.; assembly: GCA_011390515.1. Lineage (GTDB taxonomy): Bacteria > Cyanobacteriota > Cyanobacteriia > Cyanobacteriales > Laspinemataceae > Laspinema. Next base: position 49 of record JAABSJ010000237.1, on the reverse strand, counting down.
TTCACTTTTTGAACGAGAAATGCTGATATAATATCCAAAGGTCTTATTA